>JAUVCV010000019.1 GCA_030595665.1 Methanogenium sp. | reverse complement strand
GTGAATGGCAGTCACCACTGCCGGTTTGTGGGTAATGATATTTCCAACAGATCCGTACTCCTTCTGGTAGATTTCATCTGCCCGCAGTTCAGAGCGGGCGATGAGGTGCACCTCTTTTGCAATACCACTCATCTCTATTGCAGTCGTGAGGGCATAGTTGCCTCCGCCGACCACTGCGACTGTCTTACCGGCAAAGAGCGGGCCGTCGCAGGTGGAGCAGATACTCTCCCCCCGGCCGATGAACCGTTTCTCCTCGGCAAGACCCAGCCACCGCGGACGCAGACCAGAGGTTATGATGACAGACCGGGCGGAGAATGTCCTTTCAGAAGAAGTCTCTGCCACAAACCCACCTTCCCCCCCTTCGTGGAGGGCGGTGACCGAGTCAAGTTCAAGAGTAATACCTGTTTCCTCTCGCACCTTCTCCTCAAACTTCTGCATCAGTTCCCCGCCAGTCACCAGGCGGAACCCCATGTAATTCTCGATGGCCCACGATTCGAGGGCCTGACCCCCGATATTCTCCGTGAGAACGAGGACAGATAGCATTTTCCTTGAGGCATACATCGCAGCCGTGAGACCTGCTGGCCCGCCACCGATGATGATCACGTCATAGACATCCGGGGCCCCCCCCGTCTCAAAGAGTTCGCGGAACCGTTTCACATCAAACCCGATGATGACCTCCCCGTCCACCACAGTGACCGGCACTCCGTACTGGCCGGAAAGGTTCACCATCTCTTCTGCAGCGGTTTTGTCACGGCCGACATCAACCTCAGTGAACGGCACCCCCAGACGTGAGAGGTAGCCTTTGGTCAGACGGCAATACTGACAGCCTTCCGTAGAATATATAGTGACATTTGGCATGATCCCATCTACACCACAGAAACAGATAAGACTTACCGGCCCGGCCAAAAAAATAGGGTTATTCTATCAGTTCCAATTTTGTTCCCGGAATACCGCAGATGGGGCAGCGCTCCGGTACTTCACCCAGAACAACATTGCCACAGAACGGACAGAGGTGAACAGGAGTCTCATCCAGATCACCACCCGCCTTCACTGCAGCAAGTGCTTTGGTATAAAGACCGGCGTGCACCTCTTCTGCCTTCATCGCATGAGTAAAAACAGTACGTGCCTCAGTGGCATTTTCAGCCGTTGCCTCCTCAACAAAGGAGGGATACACCGTGGTGAACTCATGTGTCTCCCCTTCCACAGCACCAGTGAGGTTCTCCTCGGTTGTTCCCACTGCCTTGAGGGCTCCGAGAAGACGCCGTGCATGAATCTCCTCTGCTTTTGACGCTGCGGTAAAGAGTTTCGCAACGACCGGATATCCCTCATCCTTTGCCTTCACTGAATAATTTGCATACTTGCGGTTCGCCTGTGATTCACCTGCGAACGCTTCCCATGCATTCTCTTCTGTTGTCATAGTAATCTCTAACCTTTTCTTGGATAGGAATAGAACAGACATACTTCCTATTTATAAACTTTGCTCGAAACGGAAACAAAGATGCATACCGTCACCATTTTATTTTCTGTTTGCCATTCTATCTTTATTGAATCAATAAAAAAAAGGAAATGATATAATATGGTAGTAAAACGGATGCGGGATACAGACATGATTGACCGGCCACGGGAACGGATCGCCGCCGTCGGGCCGACGGTTCTGGAGAACCGTGAACTTGTTGCGGCAATCATCGGCAAGGGAATCCCTGGTCGTGACGTAAACGTAATCGCAAACGATATTATCACTCTTCTGAATGAGAAGGGAACGGAGATAACTTACGATAACCTGATCGGGATAAAGGGAATCGGGGAGAGCCGGGCATCACAGATAGTCGCTGCCTTTGAACTGGCCCGCCGCTACATCAAAAAGCCGGGCACCACTATCTCACGACCTGAAGATATCCTGATGATGACCGCTGATCTTCTTCACAAACAACAGGAATACTTCATCGTATTCACACTCAACGGGGCGGGTGAGGTTATTCGACGCCATACTATTACGAAGGGCACACTCACCCATTCTCCGGTACACCCCCGCGAAGTCTTTGCCCCCGCCCTCACTGACCGTGCGGCTTCCGTGATATTTGTCCATAACCATCCCTCTGGCAACACAGAACCTTCCGACGCTGACATCACCATCACCCGCACGCTCGCCGAAGCAGGAGAGATTCTCGGCATCCGGGTGCTTGATCATGTTATTGTTGCAAAAACAGGGCACACCAGCCTAAAGGAACGGGGACTCTTCTGAACGGAGGATTTCCCTCAAACGCAAAGATTCATCCTGAGCAGAAATACCTATACAGACAAATGGAAATTCATTCATGTTCTCTCATCTTAACATTTAAAAACGGACAGAACCATCACAAGAACCAACAAAACAGATGCAGAAGGGGCAGCACCCCAACTTTCAGGTCTGCCTGTTTTCTTCCATATCACGGGCGATAAGTTCACCCATATGGTACCCCTTAACATAGGCGGCTTTCATCACATCGGGCCGTGTTGTGATATCTATCACCTCATCCATATTATTTTGCAGCACTTCATCCCAGTAGGAACAGTCGATGATATCACAGAAGGCCTTCATGGAGAGAATAACACCGTCAAAATCGTGTTCAATATTCCTCCCGCCGACGCTCAAAAAAAGTGTTCTGCGGTGCGCCTTCTTTTCAGGAGTAACAAGCGGCTCTTTCCGGAAATACTTCGCCATAAAAAAGACCTGAAACCGGTCCATGAATGACTTCAGGGCACCCGGAATGCCCATCGTCATCACCGGTGTTGCTACGATAAGACCGTCAATATCCCGGAATTTCTCAAAATAAGGAGTAACATCATCTTTAATTGCACAGGAGGCATGCTCCTGGCAGTAGAAAATCTCTTTGCACGGACTGAACTTCAGTTTTGGCACAGAGACAATCTCAACCTCACAACCTGCATCACGAACTCCCCGCACTGCTTCATCCATCAGTTTCGCCATATTCCCTTTCAGGCGGGGACTTCCTAAAAGGGCAATAATCTGTGGTGCCATTGAGGAGATTACGGTGCTAATCCTGATAAAAATTTCTGAAGAAAAACCAAAACACACTATTTATCAGTAATTCGCATCTGGAAAAGGTTTATTACGGTTTAGTCTGATGTAGGCACAGAGGTATTTATCAATGAGTGAAAGCCCGAAGCGAGTGAAAGCAGGAGATAAAGTCGGACCGGGAACATACAAATGTATTGACTGCGGTCTCGAATTTGCCATCGATGAATCTGACAAGGATCTCAGAAAATGCCCGACATGTGCCTGTGAGTATTATGATTGTCTCCCAATTACACATATCCGGGAAGATGTTAAGACCCCGGAAGATGCCAGACATCCTCCAAAACGGTGAAATATTAGAATAAAACGGGGGCAATTTGCATTCCCCCCTCTCAAGGAGTTAAAAAAATGGTAAATGTAGAGAGCAAAGGTCAGAAATTTGAATGTGAGATCTGCGGAAATGTTGTTGAAGTAGTTGAAGTGGGCGGGGGAGAACTCGTCTGTTGCGGCGAGCCAATGGCCCTGCAGGAGTGAGAATACTATGGATGCGCAACTCAATGAACTGGAAAATGATATCGGGAAAGTCCCTCTGATTGTGAAGAAGTGGGCAGATGAAGACCCTGCACTGAAGGACTGGGTCGTATCAATGGACAAACTCATCTGGAAAGACGGAAAACTCTCCAAACAGACGAAGAAAATAATTGCCATCTGTGTGGCAGCCGCCCTCCGGGACCAGCACGCGGTTCGTGCCCAGGCAGCGGGGGCTTCAAACCTCGGTGTCGACTTTGACGAGGTGGAAGAGGGACTCAGGGTGACATTCCTTCTTGCAGGTATGCCTGCCTATACCTACGGACGCACCGCAATCGACGACCTGATGAAGAAATAAGCCACCTGGGCATTCCCCAGCGAAACCCCCCTTATTCGATGATCTGTACAGAAGAGCGGAGTGGCTGGATGTTGACCGCCTCTCTTTGCCCTTCTGCCGGTGAGAATCAGGCAATGAAAGGGCACTGCCACCAGAGTAGCAGTGACCCCATGATGAAGAGAGGAATACATATGCACGACGACGAGATGTTTGACGAATGCCTTTGCTGTCATGAAGGGCCGGTACTGAACGAACCTGCACCTGAATTCTCCGCTGTGACAACACACGGGCCGATGGAACTGGAAGATTACCGGGGGAAATGGGTGGTGCTCTTCAGTCACCCGGCAGACTTTACCCCGGTCTGTACCACTGAGTTTATTGCATTAGCCGGGGTCTATGAGGAATTGAAGGCGCTGAACGCCTACCTCATCGGCCTCTCCATTGATTCAGTTCATGCCCACATTGGGTGGATAAGAAACATAAAAGAGCGGTTGGGAGTTGATATCCCCTTCCCGGTGATTGCCGATCTTGACATGAATGTGGCCCGCCTCTATGGCATGATCCAGGAAGGGGCGAGCAGCACGGCAACGGTGCGGTGTGTCTTCTTTATTGATCCGGAGGGAATTCTACGGGCCATGATCTATTATCCGCTCACAAACGGGCGATATATTCCGGAGATTGTCCGACTGGTAAAGGCACTCCAGATGACAGATGAGAACGGTGTCGCCACCCCTGCCAACTGGCAGCCGGGTGACAAGGTGGTTGTGCCATCACCGGCCACCCAGAAAGCAGCAGAAGCCCGTCTGAAAGAGGGATACGAGTGCAAAGACTGGTATCTCTGCTATAAGGAGATCTAATAAATACCCCCTCTTTTTTCCCTATGCCAATCGCATTGTGTAAGTCTCATATTAACATGTGAAACCAGACGGTTTCATCACTTTTTACCATAAAAAACTGATCAGACATTTGTCGTGGGGTTTATTATCCAGAAAGATCCACTTACCATCAGGAAATATCCTCATGCCGATGCAGCGTACCGAGGTCCCGTCGCTTAGAAACGCCTGGACCAAGACGAAAGAGTATCAGCTCCTTGCCATTCTTGAAGAGGAATACGGCTTTAAACATGCAACCAGCCGGTCCCTCATCCATTTAATGAACGAATTCGCTGAAAAGCCCTACGGCTGGCACCGCGGCGATATGCAGATAATATACCACGCAGTGGACATGCGGGGAGGGCCGGGACGGGCAATCGGAGAGATACCCCTGCGCCCCATATTCCTCACGATCTCAGTATCTGATGACGCAGTGGCATTTGAGAGAGGAGGTCTGCAGGGGATGCGACGGCACAAACTGATACGCCTCGCCCGTGAGTCCTATGACCAGGGTGGCCTTCTGACCCAGCATGACCTCGCACTTCTGCTCACCACCTCATCACGCACCATCCAGCGCGACATTAAGGAATTAAGAACTGCAGGCATCCGTTTGCCAACACGGGGTGCGATCTATGAATATGGACATATCCCATCCATACGTTCAGTCTGTGCGGACCGTTTCCTCTGTGGTGAAGATGTTGAGGATACAGCCATTGAATGCGGGGTTTCGCCAGATATGGTGCGCAAATACCACCGGCAGTTCACCGATACCGTGGTGTTGTATGCACGAAGCTACCGGGCAAATGAAATAATTGATGTGACGGGAGTCCCCGAAAAAGTGCTTGGAGAGTTCCTTATTATCTATGAGTGCCACAAAAACCGCAAGAGCCCACGGCTCAATGAATTGTTTACCCGATACACACCGGGCATCATCCAGCGTCCGACCCCATTTGCCCCAAGGTAGCACCAATCCGATCAGACATATGACCTCATAGAAGATGCAGTCAACCATGGATTAAAGGCCACCTCACAAAGAAGCCCCAAAATAGCCACAAACGTAATTATCAGGCAATTTTACCCAAAAAACCGATTTTAAACGATAATTGGATTTATCACCATTTTGTAATAGATGCATTTATGCGAAACATTTAATACAGATTGGCATAGAGATAGGGGTGTCAAATGTCGCATGAGATGGACCCCTTATCAGACTGCGGCTGCGTTGACAGAATGGGGAGATGCAATGAAACATATTGTGACGGACGGTGGAAAAAGTGCGGCCGCCCCCCCATATAACATGGAGATCACTACCGATGACCCGGAGAAGATTGGACAGGCATTCGGGAATGCCGACTTTCGTATCAAATCCGGCGAGATGGGGGCCCATGATGGGGAGGCGATCTCCACCAGCGGCACACGGATCCACCTGGTCCGGGCGCGACATGTGAAGACCCCTTCGTCGAACATGACAGTGCAGAAAAATCCAGGAGGTACTACATCGTGAACCAGAAAAATTATAGCATAGGAGAGTACCACAATCTCCTTAACCAAATTGTAATTTTGGTCACACCACCGCAGTAACCATCAAATGGACAGTAATTCAGAAAACCGGTGCTCAGGAAATGAGCACCGGGGAAATCATATGCCAGTCAAGGAGGACAACGATGACAACGTATACTGTAACACCCAGCCAGGACCTGATCAAACCCCAAATCGCAGAAGAGAAACTTCCGGGTTCAGCACGAGCTGTTCTGGTCATACTTGATGACCATGAACCCCGGACATTCTCAGATATCTCCTGCCAGGTTGAATGGGCACCACGCACAGTCAGAAATGCACTGCGCAGACTCATTGATGAAGGCTTTGTGGTCAGGAAGTTCAACTTCACGGACGCACGCCAGGTTTTTTACATGCGACCATAGGTACCAGGCCAACATAAATCTCACCGCTGAAGTGAGCGGGAGGCTGCAACCTCCTGCTTTATCAGGCACGTAGAAAGAGGGATGACACCGTATCTCCATCCAGTTACCCCCCATATAACAGAACAGACAGGTATCCCGACAAAAACACCATGGCCTGAAGCAACCCACAGGCAATTTAGCCGGGATTCACCCAGATAATAACGATACTTATCAAAATATCATTTTTTAGTTCTTTTAATCAGATACCATGCCCCGGATTTTAGGAATCCGGTTACCCCGGCATATGGAGATGAGACACAGGTATTTCATGATGCACCCAGGGGCACTGTGCATGCGTAACAATCCCATAGGCTTCCGGCCCGCGGGTGTTCTGCCACCCGCAGGGATCACGAGAGGATAACACACCGCCTCTTTTTTGCAGAGTGGCCCCGTGCTCTGAAATGCTGACCACTCTCACAGGGAGCATTTCCCGATGATAACACGTGACCGATATGAAACCGGGAGAGTGATGGGCCCGGCAGGCAGTGATCATATCAGTGGCGGGAAGATGAATTGAATTCCCGCAAACAATAATCATTCTCCGCCTCCCTCCATCAGAAACCCTAAAGTAAGATTCCCGCGAACAATGGCGTAATGGGTGTGAAAGTCCTCGCCTTTGCGACAAGCCCGCGACGGCACGGAAACTCTGAGACACTTCTTGATGCCCTCCTCGAAGCAATGGCTACAGAAGACGGTGTCATGGTAGAGAAGTATGCACTTGATGAAATCGAGATCCGCCCCTGCCGGGGATGCAATGCCTGCGAGAAACTGAATCACTGTATCATGGAGGATGACGACCTTCACTGGGTACTGGAGAAAATCATCGAAGCAGATATTGTGGTGATGGCGACCCCGGTCTATTGCATGGGAATGTGTGCCCAGGCAAAGGCCCTTGTCGACCGGATGCAGGTGCTGCGGTCCCGGAAATATATACTCCACCTCCCAATCGCCCCTGCAGAGCGGCAGGGCAAACGATTAGGAGTGTTTCTCTCCACTGCAGGTCAGGAATTGGATTATGTCTTTGATGCCCTCATCCCGTCGGTGAAGTGCTTCTTCCATCTGGCAGACATTAAAAACCGTGACATCTCGTATCTGATGGTGAACAATGTGGACAAGAGGGGGGCACTTGCAGAACATCCGACGGCAACCGCAGATGCAGCAGTCCTCGGAAAGCAAATGATAACAGAGATCAAAGCGAGACTGGCCGGCGAAGAGAGTGACGTGCAGGAAGAAGGCATAACAGGAGCAGGGAAAAATCAGGAGACACCTAGGGAGAATGTGAATACTGAGCCACATAAGGAGGATTCAGTGTGAGTCCAAAACAGGAAAATCCAATACGGGTTCTTGGCATCTCCGGAAGCCCCCATCGTGGGGGGAATACCGAACAGCTGTTGGACCGTTTTTTAGATGGGGCAATGGACGCTGGAGGAGAAACAGAGAAAATAATCCTCTCCACCCTTGAATACCACTCCTGCCGGGGATGCAATGCCTGCCATAAGACCGGTGTCTGCGTGATAGACGACGACCTCATCCCAATTCTCACAAAGAAAGTACCGGAGGCAGATGTCGTCGTCCTCGCATCCCCCATCTACTCCATGTCTATTACAGCTGAGATGAAGGCATTCATTGACCGGGCACATACCATCTGGGCACAGAAATTCAAGCTCAACCTGGTGCACTACACCGAAGAACACTTCATCTCCCACCCGGGCTATTTCCTTACAACAGCAGGGATGGAACGGCCCGATATCTTTGATTATTCCTATCCCATCATCACCGCATTTTACAACGGCTTCGGCTGCGGTTACACCCCGGATCACAATATTACCGCACCCGGCATGGACCGCTGGGGTGGGATCAAGGAACATCCAACCGCTTTCACATTCGCATACACGGCAGGAAAAGAGGCCGTACTACAGCTTGAGAAGATGCGGGCAGAAGACCGGGATAAATAAACTGAGAAGACCACAAAAATACAAATACAAAAAATCATCCGGAATAAAAACCTGAAGCCATACAGGTGAGCTTCGCCATCTGTGCCTGTTTCTGTGCGATTGGCATCTGGTTCTCTGCGGCACTGGGAAATCTCCGGGACGAATAACTACCACCCGGACGGGATGCGGTATCCCCCCAACATTCATTCCCCTGCCGCCCCAAAACAGGTATATACCGGAGTTACCATGGATACTGCCACACCCCCACTGCCGCGACATACCCTTACTGCAATTCTCTTCGCTGTCTGCCTCGCCTCCTTTGCCACCCCCTTCATCTCCTCAGGGGTTCAGATCGCCCTGCCCCTCATCGCAGAGGCATTCGGGGTCACAGCCACATCGCTGGGCTGGGTTCCGACCGCATTTCTTCTCCCATATGCGATGTTCCTGTTGCCATTCGGCAAGACCGCTGATACACTTGGGAGACGCCGGTATTTCCTCATGGGAATAGCCATAATGGGCACCGGCCTCATCTGCGCCGGGCTGGCACCATCATTCGGGCTCCTCATGGCAGGGATGGGTATCGCCGGATTCGGGAGTGCGATGACCTTCGCCACCGCCCTGCCACTTCTTACCACCAACTATCCCCTCAGTGAGCGGGGCAAAATCATCGGCATCAATACAGCGGTCGTGTATGTGAGCCTCGCCGCAGGCCCGTTCCTTGGTGGCATGATCACAGGTTTTCTTGGGTGGCGGGCCCTTTTTCTGGTGACCGCTCCGGCCATCCTTTCAGCTCTTGTCGTTGCCTATTGGGTGATTCCAAAAGACAGGAATGTGGCACAAAAAGGACGGTTTGACTACCCGGGGACAATCATTTACAGTCTCTCTCTCATTCTCCTCATTACAGGCGCCTCCCGCCTGCCGGCCCTCTGGGCAGCAGCCGTTGTAATCACTGGCGCCTGCGGTCTATTGGGCTTCTTCTTCTGGGAAACCCGCACAGATGAACCGATATTCCCAATCAGACTTCTCCGTGGCAACCGGGTGTTCACCTATTCAAATATCGCAGCGCTCATCAATTACTCCTCAACCTATGCTGTCACTTTCCTGCTCTCCCTCTATCTCCAGTATATCCGGGTCCTCACGCCACAGGCGGCAGGTACCATCCTCCTTGCACAACCTGTCATCATGGCAGTGACAGCCCCCATCGCAGGCAGACTTTCCGACCGGACAGAGCCACGGATACTCGCCACGACCGGCATGGTGATTGTCACTGTCTGCCTCTTTTTACTCTCTTTTATCAGGGAAGATACGCCGTTTTACCTTATTGTCGGGGTTCTGATGATGCTTGGTCTGGGTTACGGGATCTTCTCGCCCCCCAATATGAACTCCATCATGAGCTCGGTTGACAATGCACAGGCAGGCATCGCCTCTGCGACTGCCGCCACCATGCGGGTGTTGGGCCAGAATCTCTCAATGGCCGTTGCAATGATGTCATTCTCCATTGTGATAGGCACCATCGTCATCACCCCGGGTGTGACGGGAGAACTCCTCACCGCAACACATTACGCCTTTGCCACATTCGGGATTCTCTGTGCGGCAGGTGTCTGGTTCTCAGCGGGGCGGGGCAATATCCGGGAGAGTCCTGCAGAAGAAGCAGAATAAACACAAAAAAGAAAGAGGGAGAGACAGGCTCCAGGGACCACATCTCATGACAGGGCTGAGGGGCTCCCCGATGCCGGAATCGGGCCATTGCAATTAAAAAACGGAATGGATACATAATGAATATAAAAAAGCAATAAAACGAATTGAAAAAAGATTAAAAATGGTTTTTGCAGGGCCTGCACATGACACTGCGTCCCTTTTTCGTATTCAGACTGCTCAGAACGCTTTCGCAGACTTCCGTGCAGCAAGCCAGTCCTGAATCTGGCTGACAAGGGCCAGCACCGCAGGCATCACCATTATAGCACCCACGAGAGAGAAGGCCACCGTGATCACAGTCACCAGGCCGAAATTGGCCATGATGGGGAACTCCGAGAGCGTCAGAGCAGAAAAGCCGAAGACCGTCGTCAGGCCGGAGATGGTGATTGCCGTTCCAATCTTCTGGATACTTGTCTGAATTGCATCATGACAGGAGAGTCCTCGTTCGCGTTCCTCATCATACCGCTCCATGATGAGAATGGTATACTCAGACGCAACACCGATGGTCATCGCACCGAGGGTGGCGGTGAGGATGTTGTACTCCAGACCAAGGACATACATGATGACCGCGTTCCAGCCTACGATCATAATGATTGGGATAATTGGGGTGATGGCCGTTGCCTTCCGGTAGATGAGAAGGAGGAAGGCAAATATCAGGCCGAATCCCAGCAGGTTCATGTCACTCTTGGACTCCTTGATGCCGTCGATCATGTCACCGAAAAGTGCCAGACTACCCGTAAACACTCCGGTAGTACCGGGGTCATTCTCGTACCACGCGAGGTCCTCACGCATCTCATCGAGAAGTGCCTTCATGCTGTTAAGGTCCAGAGCCTCAGTGGAAAACTCAACGACCGCTTCCATCTGGCCAGCCGTATATCGGGACATGGTGCCTTCCGGCACGAGTTTCAGGAGTGCGGCTATCTCACCCCGGTCCTGTGGCAGAACACCGCCGTTCATTGACGCAAGGATGCTTGCAATGCTCGTCGCTCCCGTGATCTCACTATGCTTTTGTTTCTCATATTCGGTGAATGCATACATCCACTCCAGGGTATCGGGTTCAAAGATGTCGTCACCCCGTACCACAAGCGGTATCGTAGACGTCGACCCCATCGCACTGCCCAGTTTGTCCATACTCACCATGGCAGGCATCGTTGGTGGCACCATCGCCTCCTCTTCTGTGTTAATAACAATCTTGTCATCCAGCGGGATACCGATCATCGCAACACAGCCAACGAGAAGGAGCACACCTACCGGGTGATTGGCGATCCATCCTGCCACTTTTCCGAGAAGGATATCGTAGCGCTCCATCATTGAGATCTTGTTGCCATTACCGTTTTTATGGGGTTTCGGATCCAGCGGCCGGTAGTGCATCAGTTTCCCGAAGGTGGGAACAATAACAAGAGCACAGAGATAGCATGAGAGAACCCCCACCACACAGATCACACCGAAGTCAACCACCATAGGGAATGGCGCTGTCGCCAGAGCAACAAATCCAAGTGAGGTCGCAACCATCGCAATGGCAACCGCACTGCCCGACTGGGTGACAGTGGTGTAGACCGCATCGTCGATAGAGCCCTTACGCACCTCCTCATCAAACCGTGTCTGAAACTGGATGGCGTAATCAATACCGATACCAATCATCACCGGGAATGCGGCCATCACCATCATGGTGAGCCCTGTTCCGGTGGCGCCCATCATACCAAAAGATACGATGACACCCATCATCACAATCAATACCGGAAGGAAACGATAGCGGACATGGCCGAAAAGGAATGCCATAGCAACGACCATCAACAGCATCGCAAGGCCAATCAGCATCCCGGTGGATGACCCCATCGAGGACTTCATCTCATCAGCGAACGCCGCCGACCCCGTCACGGTTACGGATATCCCCGGTGGCGGGCTATGAGCGGCCACAACAGAGCGGATGTTATTCAGGGCAGCGGTGGCAGCACTGTCAGAGAGGCCCGGCTGCACAACAACCGACATCAGGGTCATTTCA
This sequence comes from Methanogenium sp., assembly GCA_030595665.1. Taxonomy (GTDB): domain Archaea; phylum Halobacteriota; class Methanomicrobia; order Methanomicrobiales; family Methanomicrobiaceae; genus Methanogenium. Next base: position 29,483 of record JAUVCV010000019.1, on the reverse strand, counting down.
CCGGTTGTTGAAGCTCCCGGGATAAGCTCTTTGTTTTTCGATACGATACTTTTTATTTCAACTTCAGAACCGGGTATAACTCCGCCATTGTAGATATCAACCAGGTTGATGATACTCGAAACGGAGACAACCTGATATTCATTTTCTATATCATTCGAGAGGTCGCGGATGTAGTCCAGCGTCTCGGGCATATAGACAGCATCACCTTCAAACATCAGGATGACAGAGTCAGACTTGTAGGTATTCTCATAATGATAAATGAGTGAACCTGACGGGGTGGTGATGTCTGTATAGGTCTCGGTACCGGTCTTCATTTCGACCCCGGACGCAAAGAACATCATCACCAGGATCACACCAATGACCACTGCTGCAACGGTCTTTGGGTGATTGATTATTGAATTGGCCAGAAAGGCAAATGGTGACTGCATGCTATCACATTATTATTTGTTATCAGTTTTTGTGTATGCTCCGAAAAATCCATGGATGTAGCGCAACAGGTGTTCATGTCTGTTGTGCCGGACGGGTTACCTGTTCCCCTCCCCGGAACCGGGGGAGAACAGGAGCACACCGAAATCCGCGAAATTAACTGTTGTTACTTAAAAAACAACAACGTCTGAGATATTAAAAGGTGCACACCATGCCAGTATATCAGGAGTGATGCCCAAACAATGGTGCCTGTCTGAAAAACAGGAAAATACGTATCAAAGAGAATAATTCAAAACCGGGATGAGGATTCCAATGAGACCAGAGCGGGAGGCATATCTCCCAGTCATATCCCGAAGCGCGGATATAAAACAGAGAAAACGTTGCCTCTGGCACCGGAAAATATGAGAAACGGTTTGTTCAGAACCACCGCAGTCAACCCCACCTTTCACTCATCTATATTATCATAAATCGGGAACACCAATGACACCATACCCGCTTCATCCAGCAGAACAGGTTCATGTAATCTACAATATAGCCACCAGATAGCGTCACATACCGGGAGACAGGGCAAAATACAGAGATGATAACACTGAATAATCCAGAACTATTTCTATTTATCCTCTTACTGGGAACAGCATGTATTACCGGAGGTATTGCCTGGACACTCCGGTTCCGTCGGGACGCCCGCGGTACCATCTGGCTCTCATATACCGCCGCTGCACTGACCGGGTGGCTCTGCTGTGACGCAGCAATCATCGTTGTGCCGGATGTCTCATTCAAGTTCGTGTTCTCAGGTCTCAAGTACATCTTCATCATCCTCACCCCACTCATGTTCTTTTTCTTTACCCTTGCATATACCGGGAAGGATGAACATATTACGGAATGGAAACGGGCAGCAATCTCCTTTCTTCCTGCAGTAAGCGTCTTTGTTGCACTCACAAATCCATGGACCGGCCTCTTTTATCTGCAGACTGGCGACCCGTCCCTCTGGATATTCAACCATTACGCCGGAGTTCACGGCACCTGGTTCTGGATAAACCTCATATACTCATATGCCCTCGTCACCGCCGCCCTGTTTCTTCTGACCGGACTGTTAACGTCCTCGCCACCGCACTTCCGGTGGCAAATATATCTCCTCATTATGAGTGCACTTCTCCCCTTCACTGCAAATATTATCACGGTCTTCACAGATGTGGAGGGAAACACTGTCGACCCCACCCTGCTCTTCTTTGCCCTGAGTGCCATCCTCATCTTCATTACCATATTCTGGCTGCGCCTCTTCAGTATCATGCCATTTGCAAGGACCCGTATCATCACCGAAATACAGGAAGGAGTGATTGTCGCAGACGGAAACGGTGTCATCATCGACATCAACAGTGCCGCCTGCCAGGCAGCAGGCGTGACTGAGGAAGACGTAATCTCCTCCTCTGCCGATGCACTCCTCAACAGAATATATGGGACCTGCCTTGCTACACTCAGGAAGGCACGCCTGCTCACCGTTTCACACACGGATACCACCGGAGAGACACACTGGTATGACCTGACCGTCAGCAGAATTGAGGGATATGACACCCGGTCGGGAGGCACAATAATCCTCATCAGTGACGCGACCGCACGGAAGCGTACAGAAGAGGAGATGAAAGGAAAGGACTTTCGGCTGAAAATAGCGATGGAAGGCGCCGGGATGGCCTCCTGGGAGTGGCGGGAAGGCTCAGGGTATGTGACCTATGAAAACCCGCTTTCTGACAATAAAATAGAAAATGTCGCCACCGTGGAAGCCCTCATAGACCAGCTAAAGGTATACCTGAAAAACGGATATGAGACCTCACTTGACAAGCATTTTGCAGATGTACTAAAGAGCGGAATGGAAACATTCTCCATTGAGTTTCCTGTTGGGAATCCGAAGAAGGGCCGCTGGGTTCAGATCACCGGCCGGGTCCTTGAACGGGATCGGGCCGAAAGACCAGTGTGGATTGTGGGCATTACCCAGGATGTCTCATCCCACTATGCGGCCCGTTCGGCTTTGGTGGAGGCAAACACAAAAATTAAACTCTTAACCTCAATCACCCGGCACGATATTCTCAACCAGGTGATGGTGATCCGGCTGGTAACAGAACTCGCCGAAATGGAGCCTGGTGAATCGATGAGTCCCGAGGTTAGGGATATGATTGCAAAGATCGACCATTCTGCGGAAGTGATTGAGGAACAGATTTCGTTTACCCGTGATTATGAAGATCTCGGTACTTACACTCCCTCATGGCAGAATGTTGCAGAAGCGGCCACATGGGCTAAAGGGGTTATAAGCCGGACCGGGATAACAGTTTCATGTGATACGGGCACACTGGAAGTCTACGCTGACCCGATGTTTCGAAAGGTGTTGGAGAATCTCTTTGAAAACGCCTACCGCCACGGGAAAGATGTCACAGCGGTGACAGTCCGCTTCGAGCACCGCCCTCGTGATAGTTGTCTGGTGGTGGAAGACGACGGCAGGGGTGTGCCTCAGGAACTCAAGGAGAAGATATTCAAACAGGGATATGGACAGAATACAGGATTCGGCCTCTTCCTGAGTCAGGAGATCCTTGCCCTCACATACATCACCATCACAGAAGAAGGAACTGAGGGAGAAGGGTCCCGATTCGTGATGCACATCCCCACTGGCGGACACCGGGGATACCGTGATTAGGAAAGGGGAACTGATTGTTGCAGGACCCGATACCCGTTATTTCTCCTCTCCGTCTTCGAAAAATCCAGTCAAAAGCATTGCACAACTCTCCGGTTCCTGATAACAAAGGCCATGCCCGCACCCTTTTATTTCTGTTACCAACGACCCATCCACCTGGCCTGAAATAATATGGGCATTGTCCGCAGGAATGACGACATCCTTTGAACCATGCAGAAATAAGGAGTGGGATACTGAGGTCATGGAGGCGGTTCCACGATCCTCCCCACGTTACAATCGCCTCCTGCTGGGCAGCAATAACTTCTGGTGAAGAAATACAGGGTAACCGTCGGAAACCAGGAAAATGGATCAGGATGAGCCGCCCGCCATGCGCCTGGGAAGAGATAGCGACCGGTGTTCTCCAGCATCTCACGGACACTGCAGGTGCGTTCATCAGGGCAATCGTCTTCGGCGAGGCTGAGGTAGCCTGTGCTCCCCCACAGGTGGCAGATATGAGGGCGAGACGTGCCACCCGACCAGGATACCGGCCAGTTCCTGCGCAATCATTCCGCTCATTGAGTATCCCGCCACATACCACGGCCCCTGATCAAGGGCATCCATCAATGCAGCAGCATCGTCTGCACACCCCGGAATGATATAGGAACCGTCCCCGTCCCCATCCCCTGTGCCGCAGACACTGTGATTGTTCATGCAGATGACCCGGAATTTTCCGGCAAGAGAACGGATCAGTTCAGGGGGCCATTCCTCTGCGGTCTGCCCGTAGCCGGTGATGAGAAGCGCAGGGGGCAGCCCTATCTATTCCCGGTGTATGTGACTGGCAGACGACCGGTATCTATGGTTTGTAGTGTTCCCATATTCATCTCTCCTCTTTCTTTTCGTGGATATCCACCTGATATATGTATAAGGATGCCGGTCTGGCGGATGAATACCCATCTGTGCCGGAAGAACCCTTCGATACAGCCATATGAGCCCGGGGATAATCTCTTCAACAGGCGACATGACAAAAGGATTCAGTGATATTTTTATGACAAACGGGCACCGTATCCACACAGCACACATTCACACCGCAGACCTCCTCTTTTTGATAAACAGAGGTCTGATACAACACATGCAAAGCCAAACCACTCGTACACCTGGCCATCCGGCCGGATTGGATTGGACGGGGGGAGAACGCTGAACGTTCTTCATACCGCTGACTGGCACCTCGGAATGACCCTCTGCGGGCGGCGGCGTGACACTGAAACCGCAGCATTCCTCGACTGGCTGACACATATTATAGAGACAGAATCAGTTGATGTCCTGCTTGTAACCGGCGATATCTTTGACAATGGCTCCCCGTCTGCCACGTCCCAGAAGCTATATTACCAATTTCTGACCGCCGCAGCCGCGGCAGGCTGCCGGCATATCATCATCACGGCAGGCAACCACGATTCCCCGGCATTCCTTGAAGCTCCACGGGAGATCCTTGAGGCACTCAATATCCATATCGTGGGGAAGGCAGGCGCCGGAAACCCGGGAGGTACCTATCTTCTGGAAGGGTCAAACGGAGAACCGGCATGTATTGTGGCAGCGGTTCCCTACCTTCGTGACCGTGACATCCGACAGTCTGCCCCCGGCAGTTCTATTGACCAAAAAGCATTACAGGTCCGCAAAGGCGTCCAGTCTCTCTATCAGGAAGCCTGGGGAGCTGCCTGTGCCATGCAGCCCGATGGCAGCCCCGATGTCCCCGTGATTATCACCGGGCATCTCTTCGCCGCCGGAGGCAGGACCAGCGAGGGAGATGGGGTCCGTGATCAGGTCGTCGGATTCATCGAACGAGTTGGAGCTGACGTCTTCCCGGATGAGGCCGCATACGTAGCACTCGGGCACCTGCATGTCCCACAGAAGGTGGCGGGGATTAATACCATACGATACTCCGGTTCACCACTTCCCGTCGGATTCGGTGAAGCAGAACAGCAAAAGGAAGTGATCATCATCACCATCGCACCGGGAATGCCAGTAGATATTCGTTCGGTCCCGGTCCCTCAGTTCCGCCGGCTCACTACCATCCGCGGCGATCTTCCCACCATTGCCCACAAAATCAATGAACTAAAGGATGAGGGCAACCCCGTCTGGGCAGAAGTGATCTACGACGGTGCTGCGATTCCGGGAGACCTGATGGGAAAAGTAACCGCAATGATTGAAGGAACCGGAATAGAAGTCCTAAGGGTGAAAGATGCCCGGCTGGTGGCACAGGCCCTTTTGGCATATGAATCATGTGAGGAGCTTGAAGAACTGATGGTCGATGAAGTATTCAGACGCCGCATGGAGACGTCCGATATCCCACCGGAACAGAGAGAACGACTGACAAGTGCGTTTCAGGAGATCCTCAGTGAACTGGATAGCGAGGATGAAGAGGGAACAACCATATGAAAATTCAAAAAATCCGGTTTAAAAATCTAAACTCTCTCGCAGGCGAATGGGAAATTGACCTGACGGATGATACCTACACCACAGACGGGATATTTGCAATCACCGGGGCGACCGGGTCAGGGAAGACCACCATCCTGGATGCCATCTGTCTTGCACTCTACGGGTGCACCCCCCGACTCAGGACCATCAGCAATTCAACCAATGAAATCATGCACCGCCGTGCAGCCGACTGCAGTGCAGAAGTAGAGATTGCAACCGGAAACGGTGTGTTCCGGTGCACATGGGCACAAAAACGTGCATACGGAAAACAGGACGGCACATTACAGCAGCCACGTCACGAGATTGCTGACGCACGAACAAACAAGATTTTCACCAGCAAAAAATCCGAAGTCCCAAAACTGGTTGAAGAACTGACCGGCATGGATTACAAACGGTTTAGTCGATCTGTGATGCTGGCACAGGGAGATTTCGCAGCCTTTTTAAACGCCACGGCGGATGAACGCTCACCCCTCCTGGAACAGATCACAGGAACAGAGATCTACTCAAAAATATCGGTGAAAGTTCACGAACGGAGACGGGATGAGCAGGCAAAACTGAATGAGCTCAAAGCGAAAGTGGAGGGAATAGAACTGCTTCCAGAGGATGAGACTGCCGCACTCCGGGATGAAAGGGAAGCCCTCATACAGACCGGAGAAACACTGCAAAAGGAGATCAGTCACTGCAGAAAGGGTATTGAGTGGCACAAGAAGGGGGCTGAAATTGCCCGTTCCCTCGTTGAAACAGAACGCGAAGAGGCAGACTGGACCGAAGAGCGGGCCGCAGGAGAAGAGAAACTCAGTCGCCTGCAGAAAGGTGAAACAGCAGCCGCACAGGAAGGGCCTTACCATCGGGTCACCACCCTCAGGGAGAGCAGGGAGAAGGACACAATATCTCTCAGCCAGACAGAAGCGGTACTTTTGAACCGAAAGGACGCGGTCTGTCAGGCAGAGGATGCGGTCTCCCTGCAGAAGAAACTGCTCACCAGGGTTCAGGAACAGGCAGACCAGGCCGCCCCGGTCATCCGGGAAGTGCGGGATCTTGAACATAAGTTACAGTCCGGAGCGGACCGTCTCCTTGAAGTGACCGATGCACAGAAGAGAGCGGACAAGGACTGGGAGAGTGCCTGCGCAGACCTGCACCGGGGAGCGGATGAAAGGGTCAGTACTCCTGAAGAAACAGAGGCGTCTGAATGGTTCCTCACGAACAAAGGAATCGCAGGAGATCCGGCACATCTGTTTGCTGAAATCAGGAACGTTGCAAAAGAGCTTACAGCAGCAGACCCGTGTACCACCAGACCGATGCCTGCAGAGGTTGCAAAGCGGTGCACCATGGCTGACACAGAAATTGCTACTCTGCAGCAATACCTTACAAAAATTCTATGCTACAACGACCCGGCTACACTCAGAGCGGAAATCAATGCATCGCAGGGACAAAAGACACGCCTGACCCTGCTACGGGATCGTCTTTCAGATGATGAAGAGGACACCCGGAAGATCCGGGATATTACCATCCGTCTGAGCAAAAACCAGGAAAAATACGCCGGATGTCATCAGGAACTGAAGGGCTGCATCCATAAACGTGAACGACAGGAACTTCTTACAGAACATATGGAGGAGAACGCACGTCTTGCCGCCCGGATCCGTGATCTCGAAACGGAGCGCTCTCATCTAAGTGTAGGAGAATCATGTCCCCTGTGCGGTTCAAAAGTGCATCCGTACACAGATGGAACAGCAACACTCCCTCATGTGGCAGACAAAGAACTTAAACAGGAACAAAAATCCCTTACAGCACTCCGGAAGAAGGAGACTGTCCTTAATAAGGCAACAACCCGGTGCGAAAGCGAAATAAAAGCCACCCGGGAGGCACGTGATGAAATTCAGGTGCGGAGAGCACACCGGGAAGAGACCTGGGCAGAGGGGTGCAGAATATGCGGACTTAATCCTGACACGCCGGAATCAGAAGGAATGGTGCAGGCAGCCCTTGAACAGACAAATGAGGCAATCAGACGATACGATATGGCAGAGACCGCCATCCATACATTGAAAAAAGAACTTCGGGCAACGGAAACACTCATCACCCACTGTCGGCAGGCAGTTCTGAGATGCGGGGACGCACGGAGATGTGCAGTCCGCAGCGCCGAAATTCAGGCAGAAATGGCTGAAATACGGGTAAAACAGCTGGAACTGTTGCCAGATATCAGCCCGGATGAGGCGGAAGCACAGTTTACACGGATGATTCTGGCAGAAAAGGAAAAACTGGACGCAGTGCAAAACAATTACCAGAAAAACGTGCAGGAAATAGCAGGCCTTGGGGGGAACGTTCAAACCCTCCGAAAATCCATCAAAAGACAGGAAGAAGAACTGGAAAGGGCAGAAAGCCGGTTTCGTGAGGTGGTGTGCAATGCCGGATTCTTTGGGGAAGAAGACTTTGCCGCTGCTCTTCTTAAACCGGAAGAGAAGAGTGCCTTAAAGAGCGAAAAAGAACGTCTGGACCGGTGGGAATCAGGTATTTCCACAAAGCGTGAAATCGCCCGGAAAGAAGCGGAGGTGCACCGCAGGCAGGCGGCTGCCACAAAAGATGAGGCCACCCTTGCCGAAGAGCTATACACCCTCACCAAAACAGAGCAGGAGGCCAATACCCGCAGGGGCGAGATCCGTCAGAAGCTCAGGGAGGAGGAAGAGAAAAAGGCACGGTCTGCCGAACAGCAGATTCTGATTGCAGCACAACAGTCCGAAACCAACCGGTGGAACGAACTCCATTACCTCATCGGGTCAGAAAACGGGAAGAAGTTCCGCAACTTTGCACAGGGACTCACCTTTGCAGTGATGGTGGCGTCAGCCAACCGCCAGCTACAGACGATGAACGGCCGCTACCTCCTGAAACAGAATCCAATTCAGCCTCTTGATCTTGAGGTGATGGACAATGAACAGGGGGGCGCAATACGGTCGACGAAAAATCTCTCCGGCGGGGAAAGTTTCCTCGTCAGTCTGGCCCTAGCACTGGGTCTCGCCTCGATGGCATCCGGAAAGATACAGGTTGATTCCCTCTTTCTGGACGAGGGATTCGGGACACTGGATGAAAATGCCCTCGAAATGGCCCTTTCCACACTCTCCTCACTGCGGGATCAGGGGAAAATGATCGGTGTTATTTCCCACGTGCCCGCGTTAAAGGAGAGGATCGCAACAGTGATACAGGTTACAAAGAAGAGCGGCGGGCGAAGCACGGTGGAAGGACCGGGTGTTATCCAGCACGGGTTATGAGAGCCGGGTAAACGGAGACCAGCATTCTCTCAAGGGTGGAGAGCATGCAATCTATCTGTTTTTCCCATACCTACAGAAAAGATCAGAGAGAGCGAGAGTGTTCTGCAGACTGGTCCCACCACTGTCTGCCAACACGTTTTAAATCCATGCCTTTCACAGGAATTTCAGTTTTTTTATTATTGCTCTTCGCGGATGTCAGCACAACGCCTGAGTGTTTCGCGGAGGAGCATACAGACACGTCCCGCAGATGGAAGAGATGCGGATTCCCGAGGTGTATGGGCATCCCGGATATCCGGACCAAGGGAAATAATATCTGCTTCCGGTATCTTCTTTGCAATCCAGGCGGTCTCAAGGCCGGCATGCAGACCGCGAAGATGCATGGTGGTTCCAAAGAGATCGCGGTACGTTTCCGCTACTGTCTCACGGATAAGGGATTGTTCCCTGTAATGCCAGGCGGGTGCGACTCCCGGAATGGAGACGGCCGCCCCTGCCTCCTTTCCCTGTCTGCGAAATCTCTCACCCAGCACTGTGAGGATTGCATCTTTATTGCTGCGAGCTGAAAGGCCGATGGTCAGCATACCTGCCACCTCCCGGACCGTTGCCGGGTTGGATGAGGTAGCAACGAGATCAGGGATGACCGGGTCCATTGCACAGACACCTGCGGGCAGACCTGTGAGGAGGGAAACAACCTCCGCAGCGGTCTTCGGGGAGATGACATCATCCTGTGGGGTTGCGGGAAAGATCCGAATCCGCAGATCAGGATCTGTATCCCGGTATGTTTCCCGGATGGTACGCTCATCCTCACGAATAAACCGGATCGCCTGTTTCACTACCACGGGATCGAAACCAATGCAGGCCCATGCCTGACCGGGGATCGCATTATCGCGTTCGCCACCGATGATGGTAGTAAGGGCACACCCGGTTTTTCTCATGAGACCAGAGAGGAGATTGCCCAGGATAGAAATGGCATTGGCCCGCCCGGACCCGGCCTCCATGCCTGAATGGCCCCCTCTGCCCCCTGCCACTTCTACGGTCTGCCAGCTGACGTCCCCCCTGACACGGATGCGATGAGTAGGGAAGGTGAATGCGACTGTCATCATCCCAGCTGAACTGGTGGTGATGAACCCTTCCTCCTCATCATCAATGTTGATCACAGTTGTCCCGGCAACCTTTGCAGGGTCAAGAGCGGCGGCGCCATGCATCGTCGTCTCCTCTTCTCTTGTTGCAATCAGCTGGAGAGGCGGGTGCATCTCACCCGGGTGCTCCATGAGGTGCAACCCTATCGCAAGGCCGATACCATTGTCCGCCCCAAGAGTGGTCTCTCGTGCCCGGATGATGCCGTCCTCTTCATACCAGTCAATGCCCTCACGGGAGAAGTCATGGTCACAGCCCGGGGCTGCCACACAAACCATGTCCATATGTGCCTGCAGGACAATGGGCGGCACCGCCTCTTTGCCCCTGCTCCCCGGGCGGATGATGAAGAGATTGCCCTCCGCGTCCTCCTCTGCCGTAAACCCTGCAACCTTTGCCCGGTCCAGGAGAAAGCGGGCGATGCCATCTTCATTCCCAGAACACCGGGGTATTGCTGCAATCCGGCTGAATATTTCAAGAATTGCTGCTGCGTCCTCATCTGCCCCAAACACCGTGACCGCCTTTCCATCTTCTGTCAAAAATAGTTCACCTGATGCAAAAGATATCGGCACCATTGCTCTTGAGTATTCCTTATCTGTGCGCCATCAGAACAGTGCAGCAGGTAGTGCGAGTGGAATAATTTCATATTGTAGACATGTCAACTGTTGTTACGTCAACAAACAAATACTGATGCACGCAACCAGTACTATGGATGTCCCTCTTCCCCCAGACTTTCCGATAGGAGCCCTGCTCTCAATCATTCACCGAAACCGCTATATTCTTCTCAATGAACATACAGGACGCATGGGAATCTCGGCAGGTGCGGTGGGTCCCATCATCTATCTTTCAAAACATCCGGACGCCACTCAGGATGAGATCAGCCGCAGACTCATGATCGACAAGGCGGCCATTGCACGGACCATCCACCGGCTGGAAGAGGAGGGCTGCATCACACGCATCCCGGATGAGACAAACCGCCGGAAATTCTGTATCTTTATGACAGAAAAGGGGAGACACATTACAGAAGAAGTAATCGCAGCAGCAGACACCGTTGACCGTGAAATCACCGGCAGTCTCCCGGATGAGGCACAGGCATATCTAATGCCCATTCTTCGGTCAATGGCATACACGAGCAGTACAATGGCAGACAGAGAGTTCAATATCAATGACTGAGACAAAAACAACAACCCCGACTGAAAGCCACGAAACAGCTGCTCCGGACACCACCAGAGGCGTTTCGATTCTCACCGGCGACCCGAAACGGGCCATTATCAAACTTTCCGGCCCGATGATCGTCGCCATGATGCTCATGTCCATCTACAATATCGTCGATGCGATATGGGTGGCCGGCCTTGGCCCGGATGCACTCGCCGCCATCGGGTTTACCACACCGGTCTTTATGGTCATGATCGGGCTTTCAAACGGCATCGGTTCCGGGACCACATCCGCCATTGCCCGGCGTATCGGGGCAAAAGACAGGGAGGGAGCAGACAATACCGCGATGCATGGCTTCTATCTGGCAGCTGTGCTCGGGGTTGTGATGACAATATGTTCCCTCTGCATCCTCAAACCTGCCCTGGAACTAATCGGTGCCGGGGATACCATCGGGCTTGCCCTTCAATACGCCTACATCGTCTTCAGTGGAACGATATTTTTTATCTTCACCAATGTGGCCTACGGCATCCTCCGTGCGGAAGGGGACATGAAACGGACAATGTATGCAATGGTGGTTTCATCTATTGTCAACCTGATTCTTGACCCCATCCTTATCTACGGGCTTGACCTGGGCATGGCAGGTGCCGCTCTTGCAACAGTAATCTCAATAGGACTTGTCTCTGCCATCCTTATCTACTGGTTTCTGGGAAAACGCGACACCTATGTCTCCATTCACCGGAAATCCTTTCACTACCAGCCGGCCATTGTCTCTGATATTCTGAAGGTTGGTCTGCCGGCAAGCGGGGAATTTCTGCTTATGGCAGGAGTCGCAATCATTTTAAACGGCCTTTTTGTCACAGTGGCAGGGACAGACGGAGTTGCGGTTTATACCGGTGGATGGAGGGTGGTGATGTTTGCAATAGTCCCGATGATTGCAATCAGTGCAGCTGTTATCTCAGTCACCGGCGCCCTGTACGGGGCAAAACGCTATGGAGAGATACGGACAGTCCACTTCTACTCAACCTGGGTGGGGACGGTGATAGCAATCGGAATCAGCATCATCACATGGATATTTGCACCACAGATTGCAACCCTCTTTGCCTACACCCCGGAAAGTGCCCATCTGCTGCCGCAAATGACAGCATTTCTCCGGACGATGTGCTTCTTCTACCCCTTCGTTCCGATGGGAATTATGTCGTCATCGATCTTCCAGGGCACGGGAAGAGGCCCCACTTCCTTTGTCCTCTCCTTCTTCAGGAATGTCGTATTTATCGCATTCTTCGCATCCTTGCTTGCCATCACCTTCGGGCTCGGGGAATCCGGCGCATGGTGGGGTATTGTTTTGGGTGATATTGCAGGGGGTCTCTTTGCATTCACATGGGCCAGCCTCTATGTGAAGAAACTCATCAAAAAGAACAGGAATTCACACCGCACCGGTTCAGCAACGGATTTATAAAAAATAGGGACCGGGACACTTCATCCTGGTCCGGAACGGTATTTTTTGCGCCCTGACCCCACAGATACAGAAGAGGGACAGAGGCTGAACACATTTTTTGGCTGAACCTTCAACGATTATTTTTGACAAGATACTCTTCCAGCACCGCGAGGGCGGGCACCATATCACGCCGCCCAAATCCAAACCGGATATGGTGATCACCGGCGCCGAAGACCGTTGACGGGAGCAAAATGACACCCGTTTCCCGGACAAGGGTGTCACAGAAGGCTTCCGCACCCTCTTTTCCTTTGAACCGGGGGAAACAGACCGGGCCCGCCCATGGTTCCTGACAGGTGAAGATGGAGGAGTGGCGGGCAAAGACTGTAGCAAGCAGGGCACGGTTTTCGTTGATAATTTCCCGGTTGCGAGTGATTATTTCATCCCTGTGCCGGAGGGCAAGTGTTGAGAGGAACTCCGCAGGGGCACTGGTGCAGATGGTGGTGTAGTCCTTCCACGCAAGAATCTGGCGGGTAAGGTCGGTGTCCTGTGTCGCGACCCATCCAAGCCGAAGCCCTGCGAGGCCGAAACTTTTTGACATCACGCCGACCGAGATACCCTTCTCATACCATGAGGCAACAGACGGCAGGAGCGCCGAAGAACTGTATTCACCAAAGCGGTAGACTTCGTCAGAGAAGAGCCATATGCCCTTTTCTTCTGCAATCCCAATGAGATTTTCCAGCTCTGCAGCCGGGAAATGGAAACCGGTTGGATTGTGCGGCGTATTTATCACAATGCACTTCGTCTCCGGGCGGATGAGAGACCAGAGTTCTGCCATATCCGGCCGCCACCCATCCTCTTCCTTCATATGCCAGTAGGAGACATCGGCCCCGATGTGACGGGCAATCTCATGGAGAGACTGGTATGCCGGGGAGAGGACAATTACATGGTCCCCGGGGGAAAGGAGGGCATGCATGGTGATATAAATCGCCTCCTCAGCCCCGGCAAAGACAACACACCGATCCGGGCCGATATCCCCGGAAACAGCAGATATCTCATCCCGCAGGGCCGGGTCTCCCTGTGATTCGGTATACCCGAACCGCATTGCACAGAAGGCATCGAGTGAGCCTTCTTCCATCGCAAATATCTCACCTGCTGACCATGTCTCGCAGTCAGCGGCCGAGAGCATATAAGGAGCTGAGAATTCGTATTTTCCAAATCTCAATCATAAGAAAATACATTATGGAGCGATGGTTATTTTTGTTGTACCATTGGAAATGTGAGTAAAGTCACTATTACAAAATATATACAAGAACTGGGATGATCGCTTACATCCCCCTGGCTAAAGACCAAGGGGTTTTACGCTCGATTTATAAATAGGCATTTGTGGAGGCTGTTGCATGAACTATTTGGTGTAGACAATGAGGACAATTGAACTGCAAAACGACCTATATTCTGCGTTTAATTGTCACCAAAGTATAACTTATTGCCCTTATTTGCCAATAAAATTTATTCGTGCAACAACCTCTGTGGATGAAGGAATTGGAGAGCAATTGTGTAATTTTCCCGGCCACCGGCGAGAATGTAAACCGGGTCATTACATTTGCAAAGGTGTGCAATGCAACCGCTTAATATCGGTGATATCCACTTCCTGAATATATAAAAAATCGGAGAGCAAAAACCGTGTTATATACTGTTCCCCACCATAATTGCCTGATTTTGGCAATAATAAATGAATCTGTGACTGAGTCACAGATAGTGCACTACGTTCTCTCTTCCGGAGCATTTCTTTATTAGACAGGTATGGATGCAACCTGCTTGTCTGATCCCTTTTTAGTAACCGGGTCACTAACCTGATCTCCACTTAGCTCCAACCTGCCTGGTCTTCAAAAAAAGTTCTTTATTTTCTCCGGAAAAAACGACAAATGAAGGGAAAGAAAAATAAGAAAGACTGTCTACGCACCGAGTTTCTTCAGCACCCACGCCATATTCTTCCCCAGATCCTCCATCGTCTTTCGTCCCTCCAGATCACCGTCCACTTCACCAGGGACGAGGCCAACACCAATATTCCAATAGGATGAACCAACCGTCACCATCCCCGAGATGCCGAAGAGGTGGTTGATGGAGTCATACACATGGATAGCGCCCGCCCGGCGGACCGCCACTACTGCAGCACCCACCTTCCGGTTTAGGAGGTTTCCGTTTGCGAGAGCGACAAAACCTGCCCTGTCAATGAGCGCCTTCGCTTCCGGGGTGAGGTCGCCAAAATAGGTCGGGCTGCCGATGATGATGCCATCTGCTGCAAACATCTTCTCCATCCACTCGTTCATCGGGTCGCCGGTCAGCACACATTTGTGATCCAGATTCTCTGCACACTTCATGCATGCCGTGCAACCGTGGACACTCTTCCCGCCCACCTGTACAATCTCAGTTTCTATCCCCTCCTCCTCAAGGATCTCACAGACCATATGTAAGAGACGGATGGTGTTCCCATCTCTTCGGGGGCTTCCGTTAAATGCTACAACTTTCATCTGAATCTCCACCTGATATTAAAAAAGGAGATATATATTCATGGCGGTGACATGGATCATTTCGCCGCATCTGACAATTCCACCATTCACCTGGCAGATCTGTCAGTCAAACGCATAGTGTCGCAGGAAATCCTGGATCTTCTCAGACTCCAGCCACCGCTGGTCCAGCTTATTCACCAGCTTATTGATTGCATGAAGTCAGATGAAAATACCGGTGACAAAACAGACGGAAAAAAGATAAAGCCCTGATTGCGGAAATCAGGTGGATGATATTCGGATTACCACCCGAATATCGCCGTGATGGCCATGATGACCGTGTTCATCACACCGCCGTAGTTTGTCGCAAAGAGAACCATCCCCAGCAAAAGAACGATTAATACAGCAAATACGACAGGGTTCCATGCGAGGACCTTCTTCCCGTCCAGCACACTGATGGGCAGCATATTAAAGAAACCAATCATCCCATTCACTGAGAGGCCCATCGTCCCGATGATAACGACTGGTACCAACTGGACGGCAAATCCTGCGATGATAATAACGAAAAATAGCACGCCAAGGCAGAGGTTCACCACTGGGCCGGCAACAGAGATGAGGCCGTTCTCTCTTTTCGTCATATCACGACCCGCTTGTGAATAGATGACGGTTGCCCCCGGTGCGGCAAAGACCACACCCACAAGGGCAGCAAGTGCCACACCCATGAGAAGCATCCCATTGTCCTTCCTGAATGCTGCATAATAACCAAACTTCATCGCCATGAATTTGTGTGCCATCTCGTGGAGAATAAAAGCAGCACCAACGGTGATGACCGATATAACAAATATGAATACCAGATCAGTCCACGTATCCCAGCCCCCGCGAATAAAGACGAGGGTAAACGCAAGTGCAAGCGCAAGACACGCAATGCCCAGGTCTTTGCGTTCCTCGCGGTCAATTTTATCGGTGATCATGAATGAGTATATTTTCCATTCCTTAGTATTCAATACGTCGTTACCTGCCGCATACATCATGGCAGAAGAAATCCTTTTTTACGTTCCGGGAAGAAGAGAACATAATATGACACTTGAAAGCGTCCGTGAAGAGATCAGTCGTATTGACTATGCGTTAATTGACCTCGTCAGAGAACGCCAGCGTCTCGCGGCAGTGGTCATCGGAGAAAAACACCACACAGGCACTCCGGTAAAAGATCAAAACCAGCGCATCCGTGTTCTGGACCGGGCCTTTGAGTATGCCGTTACCTGCAATATTGACCCGGTGGAAGTGCGGAAAATCTTTGAAATCCTTATTGCGATGAATGAAGAACGGCAGCGGGAATATTCCGGGGAAGGAAACCTCCCCTGACCATTAACCACCTGCCCTTCTCTTCTCGGTCAGTCTTTTTTGATCTGAAACTGATAATGTTTCTGCAGGAAATCCCGTATTTTTCCTGATTCCAGGCACCGCTGATCCAGACGGCGGACAATACTGTCAATCTCCTGTACCTGCTCTGCCACGGTATCATAATGAGTTTCATCCCCCACTTCTGCCAGCCCCAGGATGACCTGAAGGGGATTTCTGATATGGTCGTTGAGAATCGAGAGATCCTCCATGTTCCGCTCGATCTGCGAAAGAGCCTCCACCTTCTCCTCTTCGATACACCGGGACCGGATGCCATAGGCGATATCATTGGCAAGCGTCTGCAGGGTGGTCAGCTCCTGTTCTGTCACCGTGGCAGAGGACTGGATATAGACCGAGAGCACACCCTCCACCTTATCGCCTGCAATCATCGGGAGAACAAAGACATCAATCTCTTCAGAGGTGTCTGACTCTGCATCCCTCACTGTCCACGGAGAATAACTCACCATCTTTGATGATATTGCCTCAAAAGGGGCCGCTGATGTGTTGAGAAACGCTGCATTCGTCTCCCTGAATGTGGGGGATGAAACACCGGATATCTGAAGTTCACTATCCTTGCAGAGGGCAATGGAGACAACATAGTACTGATCAAGGCGACCGAACTCTGTACAGGCAGCAGAGAGCAGATGAGTGGTGTCATCCTCATAGATAATGAGCTGAATAATACCATTTGAAACGGCTATCAGCCGTTCAGACTGATTTTTTCCGGTCTCATCGGTGATGGAAACCGCAAGTTGGTAACTGTCGGGAATAAACGAGAGTGTGATGGAAGTATCATGCATCATCCCTTCGGCATCCACCAGACCTACCGATGGAAGCGTGCGGGGAGGCACCGTTCCTGCAAACATCTGAACAGCATTTTCGCGGAATCCAATGCGGTCATCACTGGTCACCAGGTCTGCAAAGGAAAGTTCCCCGCTGAGAAGCATGCCGAGGGGATAGCCCACCAGTTCAGCACCGGTACGGTTGGTGTTCACAATGGTGCCGTCTGCGTTCAAAAGGAACATGCCAGTCCCGGTGTTCTCAAATACCGTGCGATACATAGTCTCCGACTGGTTCAGCGCCTTTTCCATGCCACGCTGTTCGGTGAGGTCTGCCACCATGACCCGGAGACCGGTAACAATACCCTTCTCCATCATCCTGCGGCAGTAGACCATAGCAGGGAACCGGGTATCATCCTGTCGTACCGCGGTAAACTCATTACTGAGGATGGTATCCTTTACCAGGCATATCTGGAACATTTCCCGCATTTCAGGTTGCTCACCAGAAGGGATGAGCGCAAAGATAGTGATCCCTTCCATCCAGTCCGCTTCTCCGTATCCAAAAAAGGTGTCTGCAGTCATATTTCGGAAGCTAATTCCTCCGTCATACTCCACTTCAAAGGCAGGGAGGGGGAGAAAATCAGCAAAGTCATGGAACCTTCGCTCGCTTTCGGCCAGGGTCTTCTGGGCAGACACCCATGCGGTGATGTCACGCATCGCGAGCACAAACCGCGTCTCGCCATGCAGCTCATAGGAGGAGACGGACACTTCCACCGAAAACCGGACGCCGTCTTTTCCCCGTGCCCTGACCTCAATGTGACCATCGGAGATACCAACCCGTCCGGCATCCATTGCGGTGGAGAGGTATGATAGGGAATCCGGGAAGAGATCTTTTACACGGTGCGACTGCATCTCCGCAAGGGAATACCCGAAGATCGTGCATCCATACCGGTTCACATCCTGTATCTGATTAGGCATCCCGTTTTTGTCACAGGTGCCAATGATAAGACATTCCCGTGCATTGGAAAAGACAGCTTTCAGGGTCTCCACATTTTCAGACAGCTCTTTCTCAGCCTCCCGGAGTGCGGTGATATCACGACCAATCGTGATCGACCCGGAGATGGTGCCGTCGCTTTTGTAATGGACATGCACATTCCACTGAACCACATGATCAGGCCCACCGGTGCGGGCAACCACCGACTCGATCATCCCGGTCGGATTCTCCGGGGAGAGGGAGGAGAGAAATTCATCCATTCCCACCGCAGCACCCCCGAAAAATATAGGAATATATGGTGTCCCGATGATGTCTGCAGATTTGGTGTTAGCAAGGGTGCAGTAGGCCGCATTCACATACGCAACGATACCTTCCCCCGTCATCCAGAGCAGGGGGTCACTCACACTGCCAACCAGTCGGGAGAAACGCTGTTCCTCGTTGTGCAGCTGTACAGAGAGGTACGAGACGAGCAGACTGACCGCGACAAAGAGCGCCACTCTCCCGACAACCGTGATGAGAACCAGGGCGGGGTTGCCAAATCCTGCCGCAATAAGCAGGTAGCAGAGGCCGACACCGACTGCAAAGAGAGGAACCTTCCGATGAAACCAGTATGCTTCCAAAATAATCGGGATATAAAAGAGATGGGCCAGCAGTATAGTGACCCCAACAGAGATGCCTGCTGTAACCAACACAAATGAGAGGACTGTCAGACTGGCAATAACAAATATTTTCATTGCCATGCGAGAATCCTGACTGTACCTCACCATATTCATAGGAAATCCTCAGCGATAATGATTTAAAAATTTACCGAAATGGACTATTTTGCTTCAGGACAGGTGAATCATTGTCCCGACGCCATTATCTGTGAAGAGTTCCAGGAGCAGATTATGTTCACGATTGCCGTTAATGATATGTGCTGACAGGACACCGTGGTTCAGGGCATACAGGCAGGACTCCAGTTTCGGGATCATACCACCCACGATTATTCCGTCCGTGATGAGCGACTCAGCCTCCACTATTGTGAGGCGTTGGTAGGTGCGGGTTCGGTTCGCATTCATCACGCCGTCTATGTCTGAGAGATTTATGAGTTTATATGCATTCAGGGCAACAGCGATTTCTCCTGCGGCAGTGTCGGCATTGACATTGAGGGAATGTCCCTTCCGGTCGATTGCAACCGGAGCAACCACTGGGATGTAGTGGTTTGCCAGCAGGTCTTTTAGAATACGGGGATTGACCTCCTCAATATCACCGACAAGCCCAAGGTCTACTTCCTGTGAGGTCTCATCCACCATCACCGTCTTTGTTCCCGCCTTGCGTGCAATGAGCAGGTTGCCGTCATTGCCGGAGAGACCAACCCCGAGGGCACCAAACTTCGCAATGTCAGAGACGATATTGTCGTTTATCTTGCCCACCAGCACCATCTGTGCGATCTCCATCGTTTCAGTGTCTGTTATACGCAGCCCTGCCACAAACTTCGGTTTCTTGCCCATCGCCACCATCTTCTCGGTGATCTCAGGGCCACCACCGTGGACAAGGACAACGTTTATTCCCACATACCGCAGCAGGACGACATCCTGAATGACGGTATCGAGGATCGTATGATCCACCATCGCATGCCCTCCGAGTTTGATGACAATCGTCTTCCCATGGAACTTCTGGATGTAGGGCATTGCCTCAATCAGGACTTCTTCACGTTTCATGTCGTATACTTCCCGTTAATCTCCACATAGCGTTCTGTCAGATCACAGCCCCAGGCAGTAGCCGATGCAGTGCCACCGTCGAGCACCATCTCAAAAATAACCTCCACCCCGTCCATCAGGGACGCTGCTTCGGCCAGTGCCTCCGGGTGCATCACATCATCCGCACAGATGACACCCTTCTCTGCAAGGATTATCCGCCTGGTGCCGTCTGTCACCGCAATGGTCGCTGTGAATGGATCGAAGTCCACCCCCGCACGGCCGGCAGCAGCAATGATACGGCCCCAGTTCGGGTCTTTGCCATAGACTGCGGTCTTCACTAAGGGGGAACCAACAACCGTCCGGGCAATCGTGGCTGCATCCTCTTCTGTTTGAGCTCCCGTCACTCTGACCTCGATCAGTTTGGTCGCGCCCTCACCATCTGCGGCAATCTGACGTGCAAGAGAGATACATACCTCCTCCAGTGCTTCCTGGAAGACAACCATATCCGGCGTCTCCCGTCGACCTGTCGCCGTGCAGAAGAGACAGTCATTAGTTGAGGTGTCACCGTCGACAACCACCCGGTTAAAACTCCGCATGACCGCCGTCTGGAGTGCCTCCTGAAGATCCGGTGCCGCTATAGTAGCATCGGTGTAAACGAAGGCAAGCATTGTCCCCATATTCGGGGCAATCATACCACTTCCCTTGGTTATTCCCGCCACCACAAAACCATCACGCACTGCTGCCGCATGTTTCTCGGTGAGGTCGGTCGTCATGATGGCCCGTGCGGCATCTGTCTCAGCTGTGGCGTCACTGCGGAGCATGCCACCTGCCTCTGCAATCTGACGGGTGACTATTTCCATATTCATATACCGCCCGATGACGCCCGTTGATGCGACCCCGATTCGTTCCGGAACAGTCCCGAGCACGGTCGCTGCATCCTCGGCCATCCGGCAGGCATCGATGTAACCCTGCTCACCGGTAAAGACATTGGCATTCCCCGCATTAACGACAATGCCATCCAGAGCACCGGCTGCCATTCGTTCACGCATCAGGCGAACCGGCTCTGCTGAAACCAGATTTTTGGTGAAGACCGCTGCGGCAGTGCCGGATGCAGCAATGAGCGCAATCCCGTACTTGCCCTCACGCACACCGGCCGCCCGGACACCTTCAATGAGACATATGCTCTGCATTACTCCTCCGACTCCCCGTAACGAGCCCCGAGTCCGCGGACCAGGTCCGCACGGGTTACGATGCCTACCAGATTATCTTCTTCAATGACCAGCAGGCGGGCAATACCCTCTTTCATCATAAGACCCGCTGCTTCCTCTATATCCACGCCCGGTGAGGTGCAGATGAGATCATCTGACATCACATCTGAGATTGGCATGTTGCCGACATCAGAAAGAGCCTCTTTTGTCTTCTCCCAGTTCATCAGTTCCCGGATAGGGATCTCAATAATTTCAAAGGGTGACGGCAGCCAGAGGTCGTCACTAATTTCCGGCATCGTGAGGAGAGAAATAATATCTGTCTCAGTCACAATACCAACCGCTTTTCCATTTTCCGTTACCACCGGTATCCCTCCAATATGATTTTTCTTCATCAGGAGGGACACTTTGCTTACCGGGGTATCTGTGGTGACCGTTATCGGTCGTGGAGTCATTACATCTTGAACTTTCATCACGTGTTCACCGCTGTTTTTTTCAGGGCTGCAGAGGGACGACCATCAGACCATCAGGTTCTGCACACCCACACATCAGATTCATATTCTGGATTGCCTGCCCGGACGCACCTTTTACCAGATTGTCAATTGCAGAGACGGCAACAACCCGTTTTCCTCCTTCCTCAACTTCGAATGCCACATCGCAGAAATTACTGCCCCTGACACCGGAAAGAGATGGTCTTTGGAGACGCACAAAGAATTCGCTGGCGTAATACTCCTCATAGAGTGCATCCACTTCCTCTTGGGTAATCGGTTCGTCAAGGAGGATGTGGGCAGTCGTGAGGATGCCCCGGTTCACCGGCAAAAGATGCGGGGTGAAGTACACAGAGGCGGAAGAGCCCAAAAATGCCATCTCCTGGCGCATCTCCGCCACATGCCGGTGGGCAGTCATCTTATACGCGGTGAAGTTGTCCCCGACACTGGCATACATATTGGTAACGGAGGGCGAGACGCCGGCACCGGAGACACCAGTCTTGGAGTCATAGATGATTGTGTGCGCCCGTTTCGCAAGCGGGGCCGCGGCGAGTGTCGCACCGGTCGGGAAACAGCCTGGATTTGCCACAAGGAGTGACCGGGGAATCTCGTTTCTGTGCAGTTCCGGCAGACCGTAGGGCACAGTATGGTAATCCGTGTGCTCAACACCATATACCTTCTCATAGGTATCTCTGGGGAGGCGGTAATCTGCCGAAAGGTCAATGGTCCGGATCCCCTGTTCCATCAGGGAGCCGGCATACTTCATCGCAGCGGTGTGCGGCACGGCAAGGAAGGCAACATCCACATCGATATCACCCACATCAGGGTTCGTATATTCCAGATCAGTAAATCCCCTAAGGTGCGGACGGGTCTGGGCAACCGCTGTTCCCGCAAGCTTTCGGGAGGTTGCACAGACCACCTCTCCTTCGGAGTGCCCGGCAAGGAGGCGGATGAGTTCTCCACCGGTAAAACCGGAGGCTCCGATGATCGCAATTTGCATAAAAAAGATATCGTTCTATACAGGAATTAATTCTTTCCTGAAACCATGTCAAAGAGCAGCTCTGCAGTCTCCTCAATATATACCTGATCCTCCAGATGCATCACCAGTTCACCGCTGAACCCGGCAGTACCCTCCGCCGCACCGAGCCATGATCCGCAGATAAACCCAATGGTATCAGTGTTGCCGCCGACATGAGCGGCAACCGGCAAAAACGCCTCATCCTGTCCGAAACGGGCAATCAGGAAGAGGGCTAAGGGATAGGTGTGATAGACGGAAACATCATTGCCCACAGTAATCAGTGCAGTCTCAAGCGAAAGGCCTTCCTTCTCCAAAGCACAGGCATTCCTGATTGACCCGGCGAGCTGGACGTCATACTCCTCTGCAATCTCCTCTGCCACGCGGAAGGGATCCGGGTGTCGGTGCATCACCGCACGCAAAAAGAGGGCATAAGAGATGGCGGCACCATAGGCTGCCGGATGGGTATGGGTTACCTCACAGGCGGCCTGCAGGCGCTCGCGCATATCATCGCCATCCTGACAAGCAAGGGCAAACGGCACCGCAAGGGGCAGACACCCACTAGTGGTTGAGGCACGGCCAGAGTCTGGCAGGCCGGCGGTGATCCGTGTACAGGCGGTTGCAACGGCTCCGTCAGGGAACCGCAGCTTTTTCCCTGCATGTATGGCAGCAAGCCTGCTGCCATATTCCTCCGGAGTAAACACCCCTTCCCCCAACAACTCTGCCGCACAAAGCATCATCTGGGTATCATCCGTGAACTGCCCCGGCCGGAGGCCATCGTTTGGGTGGCGGCGCAGCGGTTTTGCATAATTTTCCTCCAGACGCGAAAGAGAGGGAGGCAGCGTCTCCTGCGGCATCCCCAGTGCATCACCGATGGCAGCACCCAGCATGCATCCCCTGTACCTGCTGAGCATATATTGTAGTATAGCGGTGCCGAAGGGAAAAAAGCTCTGCAGAAGAGAAAGAGGATTTAGGGGGAATCTTTCAATACCCACCAGGACACAGCAATACCATCTCAGCACCAGACTCGGATATCCTTAAGAGGATGCTGTCCTAATGAAGAATTGATGTTTGCAGCCCGCGTATTTGAGACAGATTTCAGAACAGCACTGGAAGAAGAACTTGACCGGCGTGGCATGAGTATAAAGGAACTGGCAGGATTGGTGGGTATCTCCCCTGCAACCCTCTACAAGATCACTTCCGGGGACCGTGACCCCCGCTTCTCACTGGTGAAGGCAATCGTCGATGCTTTTGACCCCAAAGAAAAGGACTTTGTTGCAATTATCGCGGCAAAGTTTCTTCTGGACGAACTCGGGTCCGTTAAATATACCATAAACGATACGACCTATCGCATCCATGGTTATAGCGCAAATACCATGGAAGAGGTGATCATCGCCGCGGTGCGTGCCGAAAAGGATGGCGCGGTGGGCATCATCTGTGCCCCAATTCTCACCACCCTCGTGGAGCGTATCGTCGATATCCCTGTCGCCATCATCAAACCCAGCTCGGATTCCTACCGGTCAGCCTTTGAATCCCTGGTCCGCAGCCGGGAATAAAAACGGGATGCTATTTTTTTGCCGCCTGAGGAGGGTGCAGTCAACATCAACGGCCATCCGGCAGGCATGAGAATGGCTGTGCTGCAGGACATAATGGAAAAATCGGAATGGTGATCAGTTCGGGCAAATCCGGATTATTCCCGGAACCGTCTGCCCGCTGCAGTGAAACCTGCCCCAAGAATAAGACCTGTTATCGCCGGCACAAGAGGGAAGGATGACTGAGTCGAAACCGGAATCCCCCCCTCTGGTGGCAGAGTCTCTGCCAGTGTTGGAGTGAGGACAGTTACAGATGAGTTGTCCGTGTTTTCTCTGGTTTCTGATTGTCGTCCCATCTCTTCCGGTGCGGCAACAGTCTCCTGAATAAATCCACTGACACGGGCGCCATTTGTCACTGCGATAAGGGTTCCATCACTATCCATTGCAGTGGAAACTGAGGCGTCCACGCCCGGAATCAGGCCGGCCGGGGTGCCATCCCGCTCAATAAACCGGACACCCTGCCGGTCGGCAACAGCGACACCGTCACCATCTGAGGTCACAGAGACACCGCCAGCGTGTGGTGCAGAACCGGACCAGAGAAGGCCGCCCGCCCGTGAGAGAAGAACAACAACACCATCTTCAGAGACCGCAGCGATGGTCCGGGCACCCTCTGCCATGGCAACAGCGGTCACCGGCTTTCGGGAGAGACCATAGGTCCAGCGTTCATCTCCGGTACTGGAGAAGAGCAGCACATTCCCAGTGTCTGTCCCGCCTGCAATGTACGCTCCGTCCGGACTGATGGCAACTGACACCAGGTCATCACCTGTTTCAGTGCTCCTAACGAGAGTTCCTGTGACATTATAGATGCGCAGTGTCTCGTCATCGATGGCAGCCACAATCCGACTGCCATCTGCGGAAATGGCCACATCGTTCACATAATTTCTCGATCGTATGGTTGCAAGGACCGTGCTGTCCTGATGCAGTACAAGAATGCCATCACCGCCTGCCACCAGTATTTTCCCGTCCCCGGAGAGGGAAACAGAGCTGTAACTCCCTTCCGGGATGCGCCAGCGCTCAACACCATCCGCATTGAGAAGAATAATGCCGGCATCCCCGGTGAGGGCGCCGTATGCACCATCACCGGAAACTGTTACATCTGTGATGCGAAATCCGGGCTGATCAGCACCGGCGGGCACCCACTCCCCTGCCATAGCCGGGGAAGAGAGAAAGAGAAGAGAGAGGAAGATGGTGGTTACAGCCAATATCCGTCCAGTCACTCCTCCTGCCTCCTGAGACATAATCCTGCAACGGCTAAGACAGCCAGTGCTCCGATGAACGGTGCAGGTGTCTTTGTTGCAACCGGCTTGGGGGCATTCCCTTCGGCGAAACACTCCGGGTGGATATCGCGTGCCACTATCTCAAGTGCATCTACAATACGCGGACTACCACGGTCAATGACGTCAGAGTCCACCAGATAAATTCGATCTTCTTTGACAGCGTAAAGCCCCTGGAACCGGGGTTCTTCACGAACATACTCATAGAGAATGTCATACTGGTTTCCTCCCATGCCTGAGCCGGAGTTCACGATGATCACATCCGGGTCAGTGACGATGAACTCCTCCATGCTCACAATTTCCCAGCCATCAACTGAGGAGAACGCATTTGTGGCACCTGCTATCGCAAACATCTCGTCCTGAAACGAACCGACACCGCTGACCCATAATGGGTCATTCCATACCATGTGAACGACAGACGGGGTGGTTTCAGCGCATGCAACCGCCTCTTCCACCGCATTAATCCGTGTCTGCATATCATTCACCACGGTTGTGGCCTCATCATCTGCCCAGGTCGCCTCACCAACAAGACGAACATTGTCCATCACATCCTCAATGGAGGTGGGGTTTAGGGAAACGACTGTTAGACCCAGACTTTCCAGGTGATCGATGACCTCTATGGTGTTGCCATATGCTCCCACCACAAGGTCAGGTTTCGCCTGCAGGACTTTCTCAATATTCACAGAACTGAAGCCGCCAACCTTCTCAACTGCAAGGGCCGCGTCAGGGTAGTTACAGTAGTCGGTCACCCCGACCACTTTGTCTCCGAGACCCAGTGCATAGAGGATCTCGGTATTGGCCGGTGCAAGGGAGACAATACGCTGAGGTTCAGCGGGAATGTATATCTCTTTTCCAAAGTCATCGGTTACGGTCCTCCCACCTGCATCCTGAGGAGGGGGCACGCCAACTGATGGTGTTGCTTTTGCTGTTGCTACTGGTTTTGCCACCGATGAAGGTGGTGGGACAGGGACAGCATTCTCTTCCGGAATAATGGGAAACGGTTTGCCGGTCAGTGCCGGGATTGCAGTTGCCGTCATCTTACAGGCAGAGTCGGTAAGAACAGATGTCCATCTGAAATACCCTTCATCTGCCTGGAACCTTAGCAGATGGGAGACAGGGGTGTTGCCGGTAGCAGTTGTCCACCTGAGGGGGTCCTCACCTGCGGCTACAAGCGCCTGAATAACCCAGGAGTCCGATGCAGAGTTGGTCGCACTCGAACCGCCGTAATTAAACCCACCATCAGCCTGCTGTTTAGACTTCAGATACATAGTAGCATCACGAATAACGGAGGAATCCTGCGGTGTTCCACCTGCAATGAGGGCCTCAACGGAAGATGAGGTATCATCACAATCACTCTCCGCACCCACTGCCCAGCCAAAGCCACCGTCTTCGTTTTGCTGTGTTTCCAGCCATGCTACCCCTTTGGAGGTGTCCTCGCCTGCCGCTGAAAGAGCCATGATAGCCCAGCTTGTCGTGTAAATGTGTTCTCCGTATCTGCCGTCTTCCTGCTGTTTCTTCTTCAGGAATTCGACGAAGTCATACCCCTCAAAGTTCCGTGGGTCTTCTCCTGCCGCGACAAGCGTGATGATCAGTTTTGACGTTTCTGAGGTGCCGTCAATTGCAACCGTCTCATCTGCCACAGTGTGCAGGTACTCACCTGCTGAGGCACCACCATTAGACCACTGGTCAGGATCGCCGCCCGCTGCCACAATCGCAATGATTGTCCATGTGGAAATCGCTGGTGAGGAATCTTTCCCTTCTTCTGCAAATCCACCATCTGCCTGCTGGCAGGACGCAAGGTAAGCAAGCGCATTATTGACTTCATCATTCTCTGCCGTGAGCGGATATGCCGTGGCACTGACCACAAGGCACGAAAATGTGAGAAGTATCAAAAAAAAATTTAGTGTTTTTGTGTTCATTTTTATTCAACCAATCCCGATCTGATTATCTTTTTTTGTTCCTGTATATGCAGGTTACTCCAAGGATGCCCACTGCTGCACAGAGTGCTGTGAGAGGTGTCCCCGACTCGGTTGGTTCAGGAGTCGTTTGGCTGTCAGAGGCCGGTGTTGTGACTCCATTATCGAATGCGGTCGGCGCATCGGTGATGGAGACAAAAAGGAAGGAGGAGAGACCCACAGCGGGCCCCGCCTCGATAATCATCTTTCCGTCAGCAGTGGTGCCTGCAGAGCGGAGGGAAAGCACCTCTGCGGTGCCGTCATCCATGATATGGATGAGGCGCAGAGCAGAGAGACCACCCATCTTTGTAATACACACAGGGTCTGCGGTAATGCGGACAGTCACATCGCCAACGTCCACGCCATTTTCCAAACCCCGTTTCACAACATCCATCTGCCATCCGGCAGTGCCTACTGCCTTTCCGTCAGCACTGAGTGCGGCATTTGCAGCATCCAGTATATTTGCCGGTAGAGCGGAAAGACCAGATATCGCGGTTGCACTAACATCAATGTCCGCGTCCATCGGGACTGTCATGAGACTTATCAGGAGTCCAATCTCCGGAGTGGCGCCATTTGCACAGGTCACCGTAACAGGCATGGTTTCAACAGCGACATCCGTAATTTCTCCTGAAATTACCCCGCTCTTGTCGGTGAAGTCTGCAAAACGTATTCGTAAGACAACATCATCACGGGTGATGACCATCGTGTTGCCAACAAATGTGATCTCATCCCCGGCCGAAGTCGCCACCGGGACGTTTACCGTCAGATACATCCGACCTTCACTCAGGCGAAGATCAGATCCCGGCGGGAGGGAAAGCGGGTAGGAGGCAGCATCTGCCGTTATACCAGAGACCGTTTCAGTCTCCCTGATTCCACCGGATGAACTGCCGGAAGCTAAGGCACTGCTTGTCTCCACCTTGTAATAGAATGCACTTGGTGACTGCTCAGGCATCTGGCTCATTGATTCGCTGTAGTACCAGACCACCTTGTCACCTGCAGAAACCGGTTTGTTGTCAGCGGTTACTCCAGGCGACAAGCCGTTCACCTGGTACATCCAGCCGGCCAACCCTTCATTGGGTTTCCCATCCACTTCGATAATAAAGAGACCACCGTCCCACTTGTCACTTACCTTGAAGCTGATGCCAGCTTTCTTCAGGACGCCAAGGGCACTCTGCCATGAGACCGGGCAGGTCTTTTTGGAATTGTCAGCAGTAACGGTAAAGTTGCCCGTAGGCATTACAACCGTCTTCCAGACAATGGATGGGGTATCACCACCACCGCCGCTGCCACCACCAGTGCTAACAGTTACCGTCGCATCTGCCACTTCACCAATGCTCTCTGCAGTGATGGAAAGCGTGCCGGTAGTTCCGGGAATGAAACTGACAGCCATACCATAGGCATACACCGGGACGCCGTTTTCCATCTGGAACGTCACAAACGCCGGTTCATCGAGTGTGGCAGTTACCGCCAGACCTGCTGTGCCTCCACTTGTCTCTATCGAGAGCGCGGCACACGGTGCTGCGCAGAGAAAGAGGAGGAGAATGAAAAACCCACTCAGGAAATGACGCATTCTACTCCCTCGCTGTGGTTAAGCAGGCCGTCGGGATAATCATCGAGTGTGTAGACCCCGGCATAGAGAGTATAGGTGCCAGTCTGTGCCTTCTGTGGTACAGCAATGAGCGCCGGGATGTCCATAGGAGCACCCGCATCAAGTTGCACCGTGGCGATGCCTGCAAGACTGTCGCCGCCACTGTTCACGCCACTAACAACCACGACATACCAGCCTGCATCCTGTGCCTTGACAGTAACCTGAGTCTGGGCCATACCACCACGTGCAGCATCTGTCACCACGACAGCAGAGACAGCAACATAGGAGACTTTCACATCAATCTCAACGATGTAGGTCGCCTCATCAATGAGGTATGCATAGGTTTCCGGGTCACTTGGGCAGAAATAGAACGTTAAGGTGTCACCGTCTGCGATATCATTTGCACCAAGTCCGGATGCTGTTGGGGCACCGTTAAGGTAAATTGCCCACGAGTGTGCATTAGGCTGCGTCCAG
>JAUVCV010000008.1 GCA_030595665.1 Methanogenium sp. | reverse complement strand
GAAATGGCATTGGCTGCCTCAAATAACCTGCTGTTATCCAATCATTCCTACGGCATCGCCGCCGGGTGGCTTTACTTTAACACTGCCCCCCCGAATAACTGGTGGTGGATTGGTGGAGAAGAAGTTTACGACGAGGATCCTAATTTCGGATACTATGACTATGAAACCCAGTTCTGGGATCAGATCGCATTTGACGCACCCTATTACCTGATTGTAAAAGCCGCCGGAAATGACCGCTCCGACATCGGGCCGGTCCCCGGTGAGTTATATACCGTCATCAGTCAGGACGGTACTGAAATAGGTACCTCCACAGAGACAAGGGAGGCAGATTGTGCGCCGTTAGGTTATGACTGTCTGCCCACTTACAGCGTCGCAAAGAATATCCTCACTGTGGGGGCGGTCGTGTAGGCGGTCCGCCCCCCCTCTACCTCGAATATCGTCTCCCATGTCCGATAGCCCGGCAGCTCAAGCCTGATATAATGAATGCCCGGAAAGACATCCTGGATCACCGTATTCGTCTGAAGACCAAGGGATTCGTCATTCAGGTAGATATCCGCCCCCTGTGGATTTGAGGTGACGGAGATTGTACCCTTTTGTATATCCGCACTGGCAGGGGAGACTACCGCCTGTATGAGCAGAAGAAGAAGAATACCGGAGATGAATCTCATTGCCGGCGCCCACCTCATGAATGATACCCATCCCTGCCATCCGGTTGCAGCAACACATCCATCATGTTTCATTCAATACGGGGTTCCCTGTCGGTGAAGAGACGGTATATTCCCGAGTCCGATAAGAAGAACACTGCCGAGTCATTAGATACCTGAAGCGTGGTGTTCACCGGAGCCCATGCAGATTCCAACGAATTGTATCGCATCAGGTAATACGACTGTTCCGGTTGGTAATCCGCGTTCACGGCCACGGTCACATCCCGCGGTGTTGACACCGTGATATTGTATGCACTTCCGAATCCTGACAGATTGACCGGTACGTTTCCCGGCGGTGTGTTCAGCTGCGCGATAATAACGGACATATCAGGGGTGATCGTGGCCGAAGGAGTGATATGCGGGATTACGGGTGTATTCTGACCGAAAGGCATGAATCCCGAAGGAAGGACAGAGAGAATCATGATGGCTGCAAGAAGCACGACAAGGCCCCCCACCACAGCCAGCAGGCGGACCCTCCCCCTCTTTTTCTCCTCCATATGTCTCTCATACTCGCGTTCAAGCCGCTCCCCGTCATAATCGTTACTTTTCCACTTGCCGTAGTCCGACTCGTTCGGGTGTTTCAGTTCCTTTTTCGCCGGCGGCCCATAGGCAGTGGATGAAAAATCTCCCGGAGGCCGGGTAACAACGCCAATCCCTTCCCCTGTCAAAAATTTCCTAAAACGGCTTTCCATTCCGGGCGACATCTTTTTGGATTGTCTGTATTCAGAAACCAGTCTTCCGGCGAGATCTCTTCGTGATGACTCCCCGGATAGTCTCTGCCCGACGACAGGGTTTTGTGCAAAAACACCCATGTTCCGGTAGATATCCTGCCATGTTGGATCATCCGTTCGCCCGGTGTCAAGGTTGATATGGACCGTTCCCGATGACCTCTCGGTCACCAGCAGGTCTGCATCCCGGAAGGTCCTCTTTGCAACAACAAGGGTAAACCCTGAAGAGAGATAGGGGTGAAGCTTTTCGGAAACGGCGGCAACGAAATCGAGAGACTTCGAACGATCACCGGAAACGCATATCACCTCTTTCCCTAAAAACAGTCTGCCGACAGAGTAGTCAGCGGCATTTGAACCCGGAAGATCGGGCATTGCCTGATTGTGAAATTCTTCAGAGAGATCCACATCAGATGTGGGACCACGCACCTCATACTCAATCTCAGAAAGCCTGCGTTCGACACGGCCGTAAAACGCATGGATAAAGGGAAGATCCATCTTCGGCAGAAGTTCCCTGCTCCCCCCGACCTTCTCAAGATAGATGAACGTGTCGGGCCTCCGTCCCTTCTTTTGCACGTTTACCGCAGTCCCAAGCAAAACAATGCTGTTTTTTGTGCTGATATACAAAGACGCTGAACTCTCATCAAGTCTTTCTGCAAGACCTGTTACCGACTCGTCATACAGACTGCCTGCGACCGTCTCTCCGTCGGTTGTGAATATCCCGTATGAATCATCCATAATTTAATTACCCCCTAAAAATTACAGACCAAATTTGAATATCTCCGTAAATCTCCACGGGGTAAGACCGGTCGGGGAGATTTCCTCTTCAAATCCCTCCTCTGTCGGGAAGGGTTCTGCCGATGCATCAACAGAGACTGCGATAAAATACATCGAGATGTCATTCATCATGTTTACCATATTTTTAAAGACCTTGTTTGAACTGAGGATCTCGAAGAGACGGTTTTCGATATCCAGTGCCTCCCGGGACTTTTCACGGATGTCAGACAGCTTTCCGGCATTCATCGAGTGAAGCAGGTTTCGGATCTCCTTATTCTTCCAGAAGACCAGATCCGTTTTGGTAACAACAAGGGCATATTTTTTGTTCGACCTGAAAAACCCGAAGGGATTCTTTCCCTCAAGGTCAATCAGGGTCTTCATATATCCACCAAACTCCCGTGCAAGTTGTGCGTGACCCTTTCTGTTGTCGGTGATCTTTTCGCCGTCAATCAGAAAGATGACCTTGCCTGCCCGCAGGAAGTTACCGTACATCGTCGATATGATGACACTCTTGGTAAACTCCGGGTCAGCAAGTTGTTCCGAGTGGTGCAGTTTGATGGAGCGGACAAAATCAATCGTCCCTGCATTCTTCCTGACCTCACCCAGAGGCATATTGAGTTGTTCACTTAACAGGGAGACCGCCTTTTTGAAGTTGATCTCGTTTAGTTCATCGTAATACTCACCTGCATAGTCCACCACCGTCCATTTGACCGGAATCAACCCGAACTTCTTGCCGGTAAGCTGGTACATCACCATCTGATACCGATATGTCCGTGAGAGGATCTTCCCGTCGAGGATGTTTGCATACAGGTTTGATATGCGCAGTTCGTCGCCGTCATCATTCGGGTCTCCGGTTAAGACAACACCTTCGTTGGAGTGCCCCCGATCGAAGTGCTCAGATATGTAGCTCCACAGGCCAAGGACAAAATACGTCTTCCCGGATGATCGCGGGCCGAAGATAAATATATCAGATGCCCGCACCCCGATGGTAATTTTTATGGCCAGCCAGTAGAGGAACAGGGACAGAACAATCCCCGTACCAAAGAAAAAGATGTTCTGTGTCGCATATGCCTCACTGACGGCAGTATCCGGTGCGAAGGCGGTGAGATACAGTTCATAGGTAAGAAAGCCGACAATGATGGCAAAGAATACAGTAAAGAGCACCCTGGCAAATGTGGCAAGAGTATCGTAACGGTTGGTGAGCACCGCCTTTGCGACAAAGACCGCACCACAGAAGATGCCTGCCGAAAAGGTGAGGAGTAAGAGGTCGACATCCGCCCACGGTGAGGAATAGACATAAAATACAGGTACTGCTGCAAATATGCCCGCGTATATAACACCGTTTATCCGGGAATCCTCGTTGAAGAGCATCCCCACCGCGATGATAAAAAACATGCCACACAAAAATTCAACCAAAACCGTCAACCCGATTCCCGGAGGGTGGAGCTTAAAGACCGGGGCCACCGTCGTGAATATCCAGGCGACAAGGATACTCAGGGGGAGACCTAAAAGAAGATACGTTTGTCTTCTTTTATTGTTGATGATCATTCCCTGACTGCCTCTTTGATATCCTTTACCGTGTATAAGTCGAGAATCCTCTTCTTTGCCTCTTCAATCTGTGCTTTGTCACCCGATTCAAGGTCTGCAATCTCCGCTGCTTCGGTTAACAGCAGGGTTTTATTTCGGACGATATACTTTCCTTCGTGCAGGTACAGGGCATGGTGGAGGATATTGTCCTTTGCCTTCTCGTACTTCTCCCAGTAGCCTCCGCCTGTTGTCAGAGGGGAGATGTTGTCGAGGAAACTTGCCGCTGCAAAGAACGTGAGCGATATCTCCCAGGGTTTGGTGTAGTTATGCGAGTTGACCTTGGCACTGTCGACACCCTTTAAATCAAGGGATTTTACCAGATTGCGCCTGAAGTCACTGCCTTTGTTGTCTATTAACTGTGAAAGCCAGCGTGACGGTGACGAGGCAACGAGGGCGGCCTTGTCAAAACTCCATCTCTCGGTACCGGCACTTCCGTATCCGACGGATATGTTGTTGATACCGAGTTTGTGTGCATCGACAAGCTCCTTGTACTTCCACTGCACAATGTTGTAGAGCTTCTCAATCTCAAGTTTTCCTTCTTCGTCATAGTCGAGAACAGAGAGATCGGAGTCATCGTTTAACAGCGAGAGAATGTTCGGGTTTATTTCGCCGAACCACGTCCGGTACATCCC
Organism: Methanogenium sp.; assembly: GCA_030595665.1. Classification (GTDB taxonomy): domain Archaea; phylum Halobacteriota; class Methanomicrobia; order Methanomicrobiales; family Methanomicrobiaceae; genus Methanogenium. The sequence goes on along the minus strand of JAUVCV010000008.1, from coordinate 64,196 downwards.
CTCGATGGTCGCGTTTCCGCTCTTTCTCTTCTCGTCAATGTTTCTCAGGCCGGATTCATACGCATTCACTTCTGCATTGAATTTCTTTCTTGGATCAAAGGTGGCACTCACCAGATCGTCTGTCTTATCCAAAAATTCGATCTGCTGCTGCATCATCTTCTGCGACTGAATCAGGGCATCAATCTCAGTGTTGGTGTTTCCAATCTTTGTGGTGTAGCCCTCACGGCTGTTTACGATACCCGTCAGAGTCTCCCGGATGCTCGTGAGAACCGATGCGGTGTTCCTTCCGGAAAAAGACCGGATCAGCTCTGCCTTTTCCTCTGATTCAAGGTTGAACTGGGAGAGAAGAGGAGCGATGGTCCCTTCCCGCAAAGAGCCAAGACGTGTGTCAAACTCACGGGTCAGGAACTTATCCTGTATGAAGACCTCGAAGGGGTCGCGAATGGCGATCTTTCCCGGGTGGATCTGGGATATCTTGCGGATCCTCTCCTCCTTTGTCGCCTTCTCGCTTCTGAAAATCTCAGGGTTCAGTTTCCGTCCCAGCAGACTGTCAGAGAAGCCTTGTTTCTTGGCGATCCTGAGCATGTAGTCGTTGTAGATGTAGAGGGACACTGACTCTGCCAGGTCCCTGAGATAGGAGACGTCGGTCGACGTCGCCTGCTCCAGCTGTTCGATATCCCCCTGAAGGTCACCGAGCGAAAGTGATGCCAGCCATGCCGCACGTTTAATGGGCTTTGCCTTCTTTTTCTCGGACTGGTTCAGTTTCTCCTGCAAAACAATAAGCAGGGTGGAGAACTTCTCCAGAAATGCCTGTTCGAGAACTTCTACGGAGTCCTGACCGGCGGCGGTGCCGTGGCCGAGTGCAATATAATCATCGACAGGCCGTGCCAGTGCATTGACCTCTGATTTGACCAGGCTGAGCATCCGGTCCTGCTCTTTGGTAATATCGGCCAGTTCTGAGCGCTTGTTTTTGACCCGGACATCAGCCTCACTGATTTCACCTTTCAATGCCGACTGGCGGGACGAGAGCATACCCGACACCTTGCCAAAGTTCTCCTCGCCACGGATGACATTAACCAGTGCAGTCCGTGCGGATTTTCCGTGCACCGAGAGTGTCTTCTTCTGGAGGTCTGACATCTCCTCTAAGAGCTGGAGATTCTTTTTGATGACTTCGTAGAGCTCCTGATCCTTTGCATTCTCATGCGGTTTGCTCTCGTTTTCAAGGGATCTCCTGAGCCGGGTGACATACTCAGTAAGCTTATCAAAATCCTTTACCAGGGTGATATCCCTGAGTTCCTCGGGCATATTGTTTGTGACTGCCGATTCGATAATGGACTGCGTCTTGAAGTTCAAAAGATCGATAATCTCGTTCTCCCAGACTTTCTTTACCTTTTCAATCTCCTTCCGGTAGAGGTTGACATCATCGTGGGTGATCTCGGTATCCATCTTTGAAAACTCCTCGGGGTAGAGGGTTTCATTGGTCGCGATAAAGTCCGTGACCTCTTTTAGGATTCTCCCCCGGTTCTGTGAAATCCCCGAGAGACTCTCGATGACATCCTCAAAACCCTTCTTCAGCGACCGCAGGTTTTCCACAGGGTATTCAATCACATGGGAATCCGCGAAGATAAACCCGGAATAGTCCTTTTTTGCATCGACGATGGCGGATATGTCAGCTGTCGGGAGGTAGAAGGAGTTGATGAACATATAGGGGAAGGAGGAGTCAAACTCGATGACCTCCTGTTTCCGGTCCCCTCCGTCCACATATCCGGTGGGGCTCAGGGATGAGACGATGATATAGTTGAAGAGCTTATCGTCCTTCATGTTGAGATATTCTATTTCCGAGAGGGCGATGGCCGCGTTCAACTGTTCCTTCTCTCCCTCACTCGCCGCCGGAAGCACCACAAAGAGCCATATTTTTGACTCCTGTCCACGTTTTTCCTTGATGTAGCGCGCAAGATCAATAAACATCCCGGAGCCGGTACCGCCTCCGAGACCGACAACGATGGCAACGGGCCCATGGCCCTGGAACGACGGGAATTGTTCCCCGCCCTGGGTGATTGCCTTGTAGAACACCGCTTTGGATATGGCACGTCTGCGGTGCACCCCCCCGCCGAAGTCGTCGACGATGTTTTTGTCGATCTGTTTGAGCATCTGGTAGTCAAATCCGTATTCGGGATCGTTCATCCACCATACATCAACAAGCGGGCGTTCCCGCCGGTTTTTGATCTGTTCGGCAATCCCCTTTGAGGTCAGGGATGACACCCGCTCGACATTGGCAAGGTCGGGGAGATGGTAATGATAGCTCTTTACGCTCCCCCCCATCTGACTGTTTGTCCTCTGAATCGCGCCGACCTTTGCCTCAACCTCTTCTGACCGTCTGATGTCGTCCTTTCTCTGGTTTGAGTCGGTGTCTATGGTGTAGAGAGTGAGTCGCTTTCCGTCTGAAAGATAGTGCTTTAAGAACCATTCGTGGTCATAAAGGTTGTTTATGAGTTTTTTTCCACATCCGCCTATTGCAACGACGGTCAGTTCATCCGGCATCTGGAAGGCTTTTCCCTCGATAATATCGTCATGAGCCATTGTGTTTAGTCCCCCTTGTATTCATCATGGAAATCCTGCATGTTCTTCGCTCTCATCTGGCCGAATATCATTCCGGCTGCAAACCCTGCGACAAGCAGCACAACGGCGATCAGAACTGCCGTTGTAACCGGGATACTTGCATCTTTTGGTGATTCTGCGTATTGTAAGAGGTCTTCTGCCTCATCCCTGAGTCCCCGGGAGTAGAGGTCGTCAATAAGCACTCTCATATCGGGATCAGTAACTGCGTTCAGCCGTGACATGAACTCCTCGTCATCGGGAATGGTGACGGAAAATGTCTCTGTTGTACCCGTTCCGAGAATATCCCGGTTTTGATCGAGTGCCTCGATGTGGTAGTAGACGTAGCCCGTTGTCTGGGTGATTTTTTTTGTGACGACAACACCGTCAACAATCTCGACCGATGTAAGGACAGGCATCCTGCCATATACACTGACGGTAATTTTGTCCGGGAATTCGCCGACTTCAGTAAGCTCAATCTTATGGTCGTTTAATGCCTCGTCCCCCCCGGATACATTAAAACCGCTCCCGTCTATCTGCCAGAGGTTGGTGCCCGCTACCGGCATGAGATCAGTATTTATCTCTATAATCTGTGTCTGCTTGGGGATTGCGCTCACTTCTATTGTGTATTGTATTGATTCCCCCTCATTCTGGGATTCAGAAAGCGTTCCATTCGTTAATTCCGCAACAATGGCAGCGGAAGGCATGCATATCAACAGAAATGACAGCGTCAGTGCCAGTGATATGCATACGGATGCCCGATTCCTTATTCGCATACTGAGAAGGTTTCTTTGAAAACAATTAAATATATCTCCTGGGAACATCAAGAATTTGTGTTGTCCACAAGGGCACTACTCTTGTCTGGTATTAGAGCTGGCACGAGCACGGTCATTCCACAGGTTTTTCAGAGGATTGTTATTTTTCACTGGTCATGTACCGGCTCTTTGTTGTACCGGACCATGTGAACCAGGGAATTTTCATACGTCCTGTTCTGTAGTGGGAGCCCGGGTTATGATTTTATTCAGATCCCACCACAAAAAATCCGGTCTACTCTTTTGTATATGGTTCAAGCAGTGTCAGAGCATTTGTTCCCATAAGACAATACCCGCGTTCTTCGAGAGATTCGCCTGCCAGGGCAAAATCAATCGAGGCAAGAGCTGCGGTTTCGACAGCATCAGTCAATGGAATCGGATAATCAGGGCCATAGACATCATATAACCGGTAATACAGAATTCTCGCATCCCCTGTCAGTGTGAAGGCGTCACGTACCTTCAGTGATGAGGACTGAATCTTCTCTGTCTTATGTGACATGGAAGACCACAAGTCCATGACATATTTGATATCCTCTTTTCTGATGGCAGTATTTGACTGCAATCTGGCATATGATGACGCGAGCTTAGGAATGGCACCGGAGATATTCTGCCGGAAGGGCCGTTGTCCGGATGCGAAATACTCCTCACGCAGCTCATATACCGCCTCTGTCATCGCTTTTTCAATAGCATTGTTTGATTGTGGCGTGATGAAAAGACCATCCAACAGTTGTCCGGTAATTATTCCCGACTCTTCTTTGAGAATATCACGATATTCCGGGGATATTTTTTTGGGGGATTCATTATCTATTGCAACCGGGATATCAGCGACTAATTTTTGTGGTCTGAGAATTGCCTGATTTATCTCCCCAGTTGATTTCCGGAGACGGACATCCTTATTCGAGAAGTGATAGTAGTAATATGAATTGACTTTTTTGAATTCCTTCGGGATAATATTAAACGGGCGTTTGAACAGATCCCACTGGTGTTTCTTTCCAAAAACTGCTGAATGTATCCCACCCGGCTCACCATGAACCGGCGGTGCGGAGAATGCAAATAATGCAGAACAGCCGGCAATCTCTTCAATACTATCCGCTTCCCCGTCATAGGGAGACGTGAAATATTCAATAATTTCACGACCATCCATGATCTTGCGCTGCCGTGCAAGAAGCGCAACATCAAACTCCTTCCACCCTCCGATATCCCGTATAGTCAGCCACTCGTTTCCTCTGCTATCCAGAGGATGTTTCACTTCGTCAATGACCCTCGCTTCAATAAACCGGTGTTCAGGCGGGGGTCCCCGGGAAACCACAGACGGGTCAGCAACATACAATACCGACAGGTTTGCCTTCAGAAACGGAGACGGATGAAGATAGAAATACCGGGGGTCATTCCGATAATATTCAACAAATCCAACATCCTCATATTTTTTATTACAGGCAAGCTCCCTCTCAACACCTGATAATTCTGCACCTATCCATCGGTCATTGAGAGACATACTCCACCTTTGTCTCACATTTCCTGATAAACATTCGGTATGAACACCTGAGAGAGACATCCATGAAGCAGTTAAAATCACTATACCTCACGGGAAACAGGCACCTGTGCTGCTGATCCATCACTACCTCCGAAGCAACCATTAATGCGCTGCACACCACAGTACTGACAATGGACTCATACGCGCTTGCAACGCGAAATACTGTTGAAGTTGTCACTGATGAAGAACTTCGCTCTGTCCTCTCACAGGACAAAAAGCGGGTGTACGCCGGATACGAACCATCCGGTGAGATTCATCTCGGCCACCTCGTCACCATCAATAAACTCATTGACCTGCAGAATGCAGGGTTCGAGGTCGTTGTCCTCCTGGCAGACCTCCACGCGTATCTGAACCGCAAGGGCACAATGGAAGAAGTCAGGGAACTGGCAGAATATAACCGCCGCTGTTTTGAGGCAGTCGGCCTCAAAGACGCAGAATTTGTAATGGGCAGTGACTTCCAGCTCTCCCCTGAGTATCAGCTTGATGTACTGATGCTCTCACAGCGCATCACACTCAACCGGGCCACCCGGTCCATGAACGAGGTAGGACGCCAGATGGAGAACCCGACCGTCTCCCAGATGGTCTACCCCATCATGCAGATGGTCGACATCGCCCACCTCAACGTGGATGTGGCCCTTGGCGGCATCGACCAGCGCAAGATTCACATGCTGGCACGTGAATACCTCCCGTCCATCGGCGTAAAAGCGCCGCTCTGCATCCACACGCCGATCATAAACGGTCTTGACGGGAAGAAGATGGCCTCGTCTTCCGGGAACTATATCTCGGTTGCAGACTCAGAGGAGACCATCGCAAAGAAGATGAAGAAGGCATTCTGCCCGCCGGAGATTGAGGAAAACCCGGTTCTTCAGACCCTGAAGTACCACGTCTTCCCCCGCCTTGGCACCGTCAGCATACATCGCCCGGAGAAGTTCGGCGGCGACGTTGCCTTCTCCTCCTATGAAGAGATGGAAGGGGCATACGCAGCAGGAAACATCCACCCGGCAGACCTGAAGGCCGCGGTTTCCAACGGACTCATCGAAGCACTGGCAGATGCCCGTGCATTTATGAACGGTGAGTAAGCGAATTCATACTAAAAATATCGGAGAATACATACACCATGGGAAAGAGAGACGAACTCATCGAACGCTTTGACCGCGAAACCGAACGGATGGGAGTCCGGATACGGGATGCCGACCAGATGAAGGTTTCCGAAAACGTCTTTGATGACATAACCCTCCTCTCCCTCTACCGTCTGGTGCACAAGAAGAAGATTAAGGAAATGGGAGGACCGATTTCCACCGGAAAGGAGGCAAACGTCTTCTATGGTGAAGGAGAGGAGATGCCTGTCGCCATCAAAATCTACCGTATCCAGTCGGCAAGTTTCCGGTCAATGAGCGAGTACATTGTCGGCGACCCCCGCTTCTCCTCGGTGAAACGGGCCAAAAAGGATATGATCTTTGCATGGACCAAGAAGGAGTACTCCAACCTGGCCCGTGCCCACGATGCGGGCCTCCGGGTGCCCCTCCCAATTCACTTTGACCGCAACATCCTCATTATGGAGTTCATGGGCGAAGACGAGGTAGCCTACCCCCAGCTGCGGATTGCCCGGCCGGATGACTACCAGGCCGTCTATGACGAAATCACAGCCGCGATGAAGACTCTCTTTAATGAGGCGGAACTCGTCCACGCCGACCTCTCTGAGTTCAATATCCTCTGGGACGGGGAGCACCCAATCATCATCGATATCGGGCAGGCAGTGACCCCCAACCACCCGAGGGCCATCAAATTCCTCGTAAGGGATATCAAAAACATCAACCGCTACTTCGACAAACGGTGCACAATAAGAGAAGAGGAAGAACTCTTCCGCGACATCGTCGGCGAACACCGGATGCAGATCTGAGTATCCAGCTCTCCGGATATGGTTTTTTCTGGATCTGCTGTTTTATCCACTCCCATCCGGGCACTGGTGCCGGTGATTTGCGCTATTCCGGGCAATGTTATGACAGCGACAGCCCGATAATGCCTGAATACCAAATTCTGCGGATTATTGCCCCGGAAAAACACATCCACACATCAACCCGGAGCGGGCGGTTCCCGGCTGAGGCATGCCGATACATCCTTTCACTATCATCTGTCAATAGCGACCCCTTAAAATAGTCCACAATCCTCCGTATTTTCGGTAAATAACCCGCATTATGGCTGCCGTTTTCCGGCAGAAAACAGGTGTCAAAAATACGTCCATTCTGTCCATTAATTCCTGAATGCAGGAGGTCACAGAGGGTGGTCAGACCCGGCATATCGTGAAAAAAACGGAGAAAAACACATCCACACAGCAGCCCGGTGCAGGCAGATCTCCATCAGGACATGCCATACTTCCTCTCAAAATATCCGTCAATAGTGACCCCTTAATGGTCTGTAATAAATCGTTCTTTGAACAAATAACCCGTATTAGGGTCGTTATTTTCCGGCAGAATCAATGGCACAAAATATACGTTCATTCTGTCCATTAATCCCCAAACAGAGAGGAAAAAAAGGGTGGAAAGAGGGAAAAACAGTGAATGAAAACACCGGAGCAGTGCTGTAGCTCCCGCATAAAATACTACAAAAAAAGAAAAACAATTGGGGAAATTAACCGTTGATCCAGTAGTTAACAGACTCCGGGTTTGCATCCACCCATGCCTGTGCGGCATCCTCTGCGGTTGCACCACCCTCAACTGCGAGCATGACGGATTCCATGTCGGAGGCATCCCAGTAGAAGCGCTCAAGAATTGTATAGGCTTCAGGGTTCTCTTCTTTAAACCCATTACGGGTCATACTGCCGATGTACTCCTCGCCGCCATAGATACCCTGTGGGTCATCAAGGAACTTGAGGTCAAAGCGGACGAACTTCCAGTGCGGAACCCATCCGGTGACGACAATCCATTCGCTTTTTGAATATGCATCACTGAGCTCGGCGGCCATGCCGGCACTCGATGATGCAACAAGTGTGTAGTCAAGACTGTAGTTCTCAACCACCCTCTCGGTCATCGCCATCGTACCTGAACCCGGATCAATGCCGATGATCTTGCCGTCGAACTTGTCTGCGACACTGTTCATCTCTTCAATCGAATCGATGGTCACATACTCCGGGACCACAAGACCGATCTTTCCACCATCGAGGTTCCTGCCAACCATTACGATGTCATCGCCATAGGTCTCCCAGTAGGCAGCATGGGTCTCAGGCATCCATAACGAGACGCTCATATCAATCTGGCCGTCCGCAATGCCCTGAAACAGGGGACCGACGTCTACCGCCATGAGCTCGACGTCATAGCCAGCCTGCTCGTATACGGTCTTTAATACATTGGTACTGGCGATCTCAGAATCCCAGAGAACATAGCCGATAGAAACCTCTTTTGCAGTTTCGGCTCCGGAATCGGGGGTCTGAGAATCAGCTGCATTACTTGTGCAGCCGGCAACAAAAATAACACTGAATAACACTAACAAAACAAGAAAAAGTCCTTTCGTTTTTGAACATACCAAATAAACACATCCATTAAGTCAGAAAGAAATCGTTCGGAAACGTTTGAAAACTGACGTGATGGAAAATTTGATTGAATTCTATATATTTGTTTTTATATCTATTTCGCCTGAAAATGATCCAAACTCTGTACATCACAGCCAGAAATGCTGGTGATTATTACCGTGCCCCGGGATACACTGTTTTCATTGCAGATGCATCAGGTGGCTCAAAAAAAGGACCGGGGATAATTACCCGTTGATCCAGTAGTTAACAGTCTCCGGGTTTGCATCCACCCATGCCTGTGCGGCATCCTCTGCGGTTGCGCCGCCTTCAACTGCAAATATCACAGATTCCATATCATCAATAGTCCAGTGGAAACGCTCAAGAATGGCGTATGCCTCAGGATCATCTTCCTTAAAGCCCAGACGGGCAAGACTTTCGAGATGCTCCTCATCACCGTAGATACCTTTGGGGTCTTCAAGATACTTCAGGTCAAAGCGGACAAACATCCAGTGGGGTGTCCAGCCGGTGATCACAATCCAGTCGCCATCTGCGTATGCACCGGTGAGCTGAGCTGCCATAGCAGAGCACGATGATGTAAGAAGTGTGTAGTCAAGACTATAGTCCTCAATTGCCTTCTCAGTCAGTCCCATGACACCTGCACCCGGCTCGATGCCAGTGATCTCGCCATCAAACTTGTCTGCAACACTGTTCATCTCGTCTATCGAGTCAATGGTCACATACGACGGAACCACAAGACCAATCTTTGCTCCCTCAAGGTTTGTACCAACCACATCAATCGAGTCACCGTAGGTATCCCAGTAGCTTGCATGCGATGTAGGCATCCATGACGAGATGGTCATATCAACCTTACCATCAGCAAGCCCCTGGTAGAGAGGGCCAACGGCAACGACCTTGAGTTCGACATCGTAACCTTCCTGTTCAAGCACTGTCTTTAATACATTGGCACTTGCAATCTCCGTATCCCAAAGCATATAGCCGATGGAAACCTCTTTTGTGGGTTCAGTTGTCGAAGGGCCAGCTGCATTATTTGTGCAACCGGCAACCAGAATTGCACTGAGTAAAACTAACAAAACAAGTAAAATTTCTTTCGATTTTAAATTTAGCAAATATACACATCCATAAGTCAGAAAATCGCCGTATAACGATTCTGAATTGATTAAAAAAATAGGATTTGAGTATATATATGCATATGGTTCACCACTGTTTCAGGTGGTATGTATAACGAGAGCTAAATCAGACTCTCACTCAAGGTCTTTACCATGAAAGACCCCGTATTTCACTAATATCCCATCTGATTGCGAGCAAGGGGGTGGGGGGCCATCCCTCCATGCAGCCCTCACCCCGCATGTGGCAGGCCATACAGGAGAGAGAGAGATATATCGGGATGGCGATGGGATGTACTGGCTAAACACCTGCCATAATTGTGGGTAATGCAACCGGCAGCTGAATTCTGATGACGATCTGCCGTACCACTACCCCACCGTTCTAAAGACTTTGATCACAGCACACCCGGCGGGAGGCATCTAAAAAAAAGGTTTGGGGTAATTAACCGTTGATCCAGTAGTTAACGGTTTCCGGATTTGCATCCACCCATGCCTGTGCAGCATCCTCCGGGGTTGCGCCGTCCTCAACTGCAAATAACACAGATTCCATATCATCGATCGTCCAGTGGAAACGCTCAAGAATGGCGTATGCCTCAGGATCATCTTCCTTAAAGCCCAGACGGGCAAGACTTTCGAGATGCTCATCACCACCATAGAGACCCCAGGGGTCTTCAAGGAACTTCAGGTCAAAGCGGACAAACATCCAGTGGGGTGTCCAGCCGATGATAACGATCCACTCTTCTTTTGCGTATGCATCAGTGAGTTCTGCTTCCATACCATAGCACGATGATGAAAGAAGTGTGTAGTCAAGACTATAGTCCTTAATTGCCTTCTCGGTCAGTCCCATCATGCCCGCACCCGGCTCGACGCCAGTGATCTCGTTATCAAACTTGTCTGCAACACTGTTCAACTCGTCTATCGAGTCAATGGTCACATACGACGGAACCACAAGACCAATCTTTACTCCCTCAAGGTTTGTACCAACCAGATCAATCGAGTCACCGTAGGTATCCCAGTAGCTTGCATGCGCGGTAGGCATCCATGACGAGATAGTCATGTCAACCTTCCCATCAGCAAGTGCCTGGTACAGAGGACCAACATCAACGGCATCGAGCTCGACATCGTAGCCCGCCTGTTCATATACGTTCTTTAATACATTGACACTTGCAATCTCCGTATCCCAGAGTATATAGCCGATGGACACCTCTTTTGTGGGTTCAGCGGCATTATTTGTGCAACCGGCAACCAGAATTGCACTGAGTAAAACTAACAAAACAAGAAAAATTTCTTTCGGTTTTAAATTTAGCAAATCTACACATCCATTAAGTCAAAAAATCGTCGGATAACGATTCTGGATTGATTAAAAAAATATGACTGGAGTCTATATAGACATATGGTCCATCACCGTTTCAGGGCGTATGTATAACGGGAGCTAAATCAGACTCTCACTCAAGGCCATTGTCCTGAAAGACCCCGTATTTCACGATTATCTTATCTGATTGCGAGCAAGGTGGTGTGGACCGATCCCCCCATGCAGCCCCACACCACGCATGTGACAGGCCATACAGGAGCGAGGGTCATATCAGGATAGGCGATGGGATGTACTGGCTGACACCTGCCATAATTGTGGGCAATGCAGCCAGCAGCTAAATTCTGATAACGAGATGCCGTACCACTACCCCGCTGTCCCAAATACTTTGATCACAGCACACCCGGCAGGAGGCATCTAAAAAAAATGGGGTAATTATCCGTTGATCCAGGACAGAACGGTGTCCTGGTTTGCATCCACCCATACCTGTGCAGCAGCTTCAGGGGTTTCGCCGCCTTCGACTGCAAGCATGATAGATTCCATGTCAGAGGAATTCCAGGAAAAACGTTTAAGGATGGCATATGCATCAGGATTGTCTTCCTTAAAGCCCATGCGTGCAAGACTTCCGATATACTCTTCACCACCGTACACACCCTGAGGGTCGTCGAGGTACTTCATGTCAAAGCGGGAAAACATCCAGTGGGGTGTCCAGCCGGTGACAACAACCCAGTCACCAGCTGCGTATGCACCACTGAGCTCGGCGGCCATGCCGGCACTCGATGACGCAAGAAGCGTGTAATTAAGACTGTAGTTCTCAATTGCAGTCTCGGTTGTACCCATGATACCTGCACCCGGCTCAATGCCGGTGATGGTGCCATCAAATTTGTCTGCAACACCGTTCATTTCGTCTATAGAGTCGATGGTCACGTATGTCGGGACGGCAAGACCAATCTTTGCTCCCTGAAGGTTCTGACCGACCAAGTCAATGGAGTCACCATAGGTATCCCAGTAGCTTGCCTGCGTGGCGGGCAGCCATGCCGAGATACTCATGTCAACCTTGCCATCAGCAAGTGCCTGATACAGGGGGCCGGCGTCAACGGCCTTGAGCTCCACATCGTAGCCTGCCTGCTCATATACGGTCTTTAATACGTTGGTACTTGCGATCTCTGAATCCCAGAGAACATAGCCGATGGAGACCTCATCTGTGGCTTCTGCTCCGGATTCGGTCGTTGGAGAACCGGCTTCATCCGTGCAGCCAGCAACAAAAATTACACTGAATAACACTAACAAAACAAGTAAAAATCCTTTCATTTTCGGGTTTACCACATAATCACATCCATTACGTCAGAACAAAACCGTCAGGAACTGGTTAAGAACTGACTCAATGAAAAAGTATGATTTTTGTCTATATAAGAATAGTTAAAATTATTTGTCCGGACCTGAGCTGATCACATTCTGTGTGATCCGGTCGAGGATGATCGCAATAATGACGATGCACAGACCCGCCTCAAACCCACCACCGATATCAACCCGCTGGATACCAATCAGGACATTGAGCCCGAGACCTGCGGCCCCGATCATTGCTGCAATGACGGTCATCGAGAGAGCAAGCATGATACACTGATTGACGCCTGCCATAATCGTAGGCAATGCAACCGGGAGCTGGACTTTGATGAGTTTCTGCCACTCCGTCGCTCCAAACGCCTCACTCACCTCTATGAGCTCAATCGGAACCTGCCGGATACCAAGATTAGTAAGCCGGATGGCAGGTGGCATCGCAAAGATGATAGTTGCAATCATCCCCGGCACATTCCCAAGACCGAAGAAGATGACCGCAGGAATCAGATACACAAACGATGGCATCGTCTGCATCAGGTCGAGTAAAGGCCGAAGTGCCGTATTGACTGAGACATACCGTGAGGCAAGAATACCCAGGGGGATGGCTATCGCAAGTGTCACAAAGGTGGAGGTGAGGACGAGGGCGAGAGTCAGTACGGTCTCGGGCCAGAGGTCCAATAGATAGATAAAGATCAGACCAAAGAGTGTCAAAAGCCCAATTTTGAGATTCCTCCTGGTTAAAACCCATGCAAGAACCGCTAAAATCACAATGAGAATGAGCGGAGGAATCGCCGCCATCCCGTCCTGAAAGCCGCTGATCAGCATATCCAGGGCCATAGTGATCCAGTCCAGCAGCCACCCAAAGGTTTCATTAATCCACGCGACGACTGCTTCAGCCACCTCGCCGACCGGAAGTATATCAGACATTATACCTCAATCTCCAGCCGGGCAAGGCCTGCAAGAAGCGAACCCCGCACAATGAACCCCTTTATTCTTCCCTCTGTGTCAAGAACAGCCACCGGATAGGCAGTCTCCGCCATGATCGGCATCAGTTCCTGCGCCGGAGTGTCCAGCAGAACCGTGGGACTGTCAGTCACCATCACATCCCGAAGAGGTATTTCACGCTTCTTGGCTTCAACAGCACCGTCCACAGTCACAAGGCCACGGAACATCCTGTCTTTTCCTGCAACGAACAGGCTGGAGATACCATACTCCTCCATCAGACGAAGCGCGTTTCTTGGCCCCGAATCAGGAGGCAGAAGTGGTTCAGGACGCTTCATCACATCCTTTGAGACAAGCACACGGGAGAGGTTGACATCTTCAACAAACCGTTCCACATAATCACAGCTGGGGTTCTGGAGAAGATCTTCTGCGGTCCCGATCTGGGCGATGACCCCGTCCTTCATAAGTGCGATCCGGTCACCGAGCTTGAGGGCCTCATCCAGATCGTGACTGACGAAGATGATCGTCTTGTTCAGCCGTGCCTGAAGTTCAATGAGTTCATCCTGCATATCACGGCGGATCATGGGATCAAGTGCACTGAACGCCTCATCCATCAGGAGAATATCCGCATCACTTGCAAGAGCCCGGGCAAGGCCGACCCGCTGCTGCATCCCACCGGAGAGACCCGAGGGATAACTCTCCTCATACCCGGAAAGCCCGACAAGGTCAATTGCCTCCCGTGCCTTTTCTTCACGCTCTGCAACCGACATGTCCTGAATTTCAAGGCCAAAACCCACATTTTCGAGAACTGTCCGGTGTGGCAGGAGGGCAAAACTCTGGAAGATCATCCCAATCTTCGTGCGCCGCACCTGCCTGAGCTTGTCCTCACTCATCGTAACGATATTCGCTCCGTCTATCTCAACAACCCCGCTGGTTGGTTCGATAAGTCGGTTGATGCACCTCAGAAGGGTTGACTTCCCACAGCCGGAAAGTCCCATAAGTACGAACAGTTCGCCCTCGTAGACATCAAAAGAGAGAGAACGGAGCGCAACGTTCTGCTGTGTCTCCTCAAAAATCTCCTGTTTTTTCTTTCCCTGCTCAACAAGACGGAGGGCTTCATCAGGATGCTTACCGAAAATTTTCGTAAGGTTCCTGACACTGACTTTGATATTTTTATCTGTTTCTTCTTCCTGGGTTTCTTCCATAAAATGGCAACTCCGGGACATTCGGGTAATTTCTAGATCAATTCCGAATACATAAACCTTTTTGTATTCAGCTTACATGAAAGATTAGGTTCTGACCGGGGGGCGACTAATGTATCGAATCAATATATGCATTGCGGTCCACATCTGGAATATTACAAAAACCAGCCCATTCACCTTCGACATGGCGCGCAGAATTATCCCACCGCTAACCATTATCCCCTTTCCCCCACCATGTATACTCTATAACACGGGGAGAATACCCACCATGACCACCACTGAGATAAAAATCACCGCCAACCGCATCCCGGTTCTCATCGGGAAAGGCGGAAAAACAAAATACAGTATTGAAAAGAAGACCGGCACCAAACTCACCATTGATTCTGATGACGGACTTGTCGGAATTGAAGGAGAGGACGCAATCGCGGTTCTTCGAACGACAGAGATGGTGCGTGCCATCAACCGGGGTTTCTCACCCGAGCGGGCTGCCACAATCTTTGAGGATGAGGATATGATGCTTGACATTCTGGATCTCTCCAATGTCTGCAACACACCGAAGCAGATGGAACGTCTCCGGGGCAGGATCATCGGTAAGGAAGGGCGGGCACGTGAACAGATCGAAGATATGTCCGGCGCCATCCTCTCGGTTCAGGGCAAAACGGTTGCCGTCATCGGCATGATTGATCAGGTGAAGAATGCCCGGACAGCAGTTGAGATGCTGGTGGAAGGTCTGCCGCATGCAACGGTCTTCTCCTTCCTGGACCGCAAGAAGAAAGAAGCCAAGTTCGACATGCTCGATTATTATTACTGAACCCCTCCATCACAAATATTTTTGAGGATGGCACATCCCGTAAAGGATATATGAATCCCTGAAATCTGGAAAATACAGGATTATATGGATGATTTCCACTGGAATGCACATGGCTGTTTTCTGCCCGTTTTGGGCGATTAAAGTAATTAAATCAGGTTTACACAGGAAAAGAAGGGGTGCCTTTGGACTTCTCTGATTTATCCCTGCCTAAAGCTTTTATTCATTATTATAAGGATAAAGGAATTGAATCCCTGTACCCGCCTCAAAGCGAGTGCATAGAGAATGGCCTTCTGGACGGCGCAGATCTGCTGGTCGCCATCCCCACTGCATCCGGCAAGACACTGATTGCTGAGATGGCGATGCATGCTGCTATCGCACGGGGCGGCATGTGCCTCTATATCGTACCTCTGAAAGCACTTGCAACCGAGAAGGCCCGGGAATTTGCAGGCAAAGGTGCTGAAATCGGTGTCTCCACCGGAGATTATGACCAGAAGGAGAAACGCCTTGGCGCAAATGACATTGTCATCGCAACCTCAGAGAAGGTGGATTCCCTCCTCAGAAATGGTGTTCCCTGGCTTTCCCAGGTTACCTGCCTCGTGGTCGATGAGGTGCATCTCATCGATGACGAATCCCGCGGGCCCACTCTTGAGATGGTAATCACCAAACTGCGTCATGCCTCCCCCGACATGCAGGTGATTGGCCTCTCTGCCACCATCGGCAACCCAAAGGAACTCGCCGGGTGGCTGGGTGCTGACCTCATCACCTCAGACTGGCGTCCGGTGGACCTCAGGGAAGGTATCTGCTACCACAATACCATCTACTTTGACAATGAGGACAAGGAAATTCCCGCTCCTGCAAAGACCGAAGATATCAATCTGCTTCTTGATTGTGTCGCAGACGGAGGGCAGTGCCTCGTCTTCGTCTCATCACGGCGCAATGCGGAGGGCTATGCAAAAAGGGCAGCAACAGCCCTGAAATGTTCCCATGCAGCACTGGACAGTATTGCAGAGAAACTGGAAGCAGCCGCTGAAACAGATATGGGGCGGGTGCTTGCCGCCTGTGTGAAAAAGGGTGCAGCATTCCACCACGCCGGTATGAACCGGACGCAGCGGACGCTCGTAGAAGGGGGGTTCAGGGATGGGTTCATCAAGTCTATCTCCTCAACCCCCACGCTCGCAGCCGGCCTGAACCTCCCGGCCCGCCGGGTAATAATCCGCGACTACCTCCGTTACTCAGGCGGTGAAGGGATGCGACCGATTCCGGTGCGGGAATACCGCCAGATGGCAGGGAGGGCCGGGCGACCACACCTGGATCCCTATGGCGAGGCAATTCTCATTGCAAAAACCGAATATGCAGTGAATGATCTCCACGAAGAATATGTCGAGGCACCGGATGAGGACGTTACATCCCGCTGTGGAGAAAAGGGCGTCCTCACCGCACACATACTCTCGCTTATCGCAACCGGATATGCCCGGTCCCACGATGAACTGATGGCATTTCTGGAGAAGACCCTCTTTGCGTATCAGCACACTGGCAGAAAAGCACTCACCCGCACTCTGGACGATGCCCTCGGGTTTCTCACCGAAGCCGGGATGGTGACGGATCTCTCCGGGATGCTGCATGCAACTGAATACGGTGATCTGACAAGCAGACTCTATATCGACCCACATTCAGCCGAAATTATCACGAAAGCCCTCCGGGAAGAAGGGGAACTCACCGATCTCGCCCTCCTTCAGCTGCTCTGCATGACGCCTGACATGTTTACCCTCTATGTGAAGAAAAATGACCTCGGCACGCTTGAAAAGTTCTTCTTTGAACATGAAGACGAGTTCAGGACAGAGTTCTCCTATGACGAGATGGAAGATTTCTTCCGCAGCCTCAAAACAGCGATGCTCCTCTCTGACTGGACGGACGAAATCGGTGATGATACCATATGTACCCGCTTTGGAGTCGGGCCGGGCGATATCTTCAATGCCGTCCAGGGTATCGGCTGGCTGTTGCATGCCTCCGGGAGGTTGGCACGCCTTGTGGCACCTGAACATTGTGACGCGGTGGAGGAGACCACCCTCCGGGTACGCCACGGCATCCGGCGTGAGCTGATTCCCCTGGTCCGGGTCAAAGGCATTGGCCGGGTCCGGGCACGGCGGCTCTTTAACAGTGGCATCACCGGCCCCGAATTGCTCGCAGCAGCAGACCCCTCCGTTGTTGGCCACATTGTGGGTGGCAAGACCGCAGAGAGCATCATCCGGGCAGCAAAAGCAGTGAGACGGGGAAGCAGCCGCAGGGATATCGCATCCGAACGGATGGCTGCACGGGCGGGGGACAGTGGCCCGTCAGAATTACATAATGACGGGACAAACGCCAGAAACACAGACGAAAAGACAGAGAAAAAAAGAGAAGGGGACTCAGGAGCCCAGAAGTCCCTGTTCTCGTTCGGGGAGAAGACCGATGAATAACACAACCAGCCCCCTCATGCCCACCTACACCCTCCTTTACGCCAATGCAGAGATAACAGACATCAGGGACTTTCTTGCAGCCGTGCATACCGCAGCCGACCATCTCGACGCCCATATCATCTGTATTAATGCGGACAAAGTCGCCGGCCGTCTACACATAAAGACAGCACTTGCCCATGCCTCCCGGACATGGTTTACGGATAAAAACCCCATAGCCCGGTCTTTTGAGATGGAGGTGCTCCTCTGGGTGGCGGCAACCCGGCAGACAAGTGTTGCCGCCCGGTTTGGAGCACAGAAAGGGACAATACCACTCTGGGTTGTGGTGGTGCCTGCAAAGGATAACACCACCAATGAGATTGCCCGCCTGCCGGGCCTCACCCTGTATCCCACCCCTCCTGCAACTGCAGAGGAGACAAATGCAGAGAAGAAGGTACGCCTGATGCAGGAATTCTCCGTCAGTGAGATGGAACTTTCAACCGTCGGGTGTGAACGGCTCCCGGAACTTGTTGCTGAACGGGTCGCCCTCTCTGCAGTGTACCGTTAGGTGCACGAACGGTATTTTTTTTAACCAGGCACCCCTAATCACCATTATTCATGGATCTTTCCCGTCTCTGCTCAGTGGCTGTGCGGGCCATCTCCATCAAAAACGTCTCGTTCGCATCCATCGGAGGGACCGTAACGGTCGCTGTCACCTCCCATGCACCGGCCCACCTGACCCTTTCGGAAGTCAGGTTTGACGTCATCCCGGTTGAAGGGACGCCGGAACGGTCTATCATCCACGGCTGGGCAGAGAATGTCCGTCTGGGTGCCTATACCACAACCGAGGTGCCCGTGCCGGTTACCGTCACCTCAGCAGAGGCTGTCCGCTTTATCACCAGTGCCCTGACCCGTGACATGGACGCCCGCGTCCGGGGTACGGCAAAGATAGACGCCTATTTCTCCGAAATCATCATTCCATTTGATGAAGTTGTCACCCTGCCGTCCCTCCTGGCAAGGTAACGTCCTGTATTCCCGTCATACATAGTTTTTATTCTCAGGGAAAGGATACCCGCTCCATATGAGAGAGGGATTCATCTTGGAGGCAGGATATATTTTCCTGAAACCTGCACCATTCTTTCACCAGGCACATGAAGGCACCCCCATAAAGGTAGTCCTCTTCTTTATCACGGCCCTCTGTATTCACAGCATTCTCTCCGGCGTGATTATACGGGGAGGTGTGGGGGCCTTCTCCTGTAGCGTCCCCTTCATAAGCACCACACCCGTGGGGGCACATTCAATCATCGCTGCCATTGCTGGCAGTTTTCTCTTCGGGATCTTCACCATGGTTGTGGCAAGTGCGACTATCCATCTTACAGCCCGACATTGACACGACCGGCACAGCGATATCGCATATGGTGTTGCGACTGGGAGACCAACACCCTCCACTGCAGGAGAGAACAGTGCCCCGGAGAAACCGGCAAGCGCTGAGGAATACCCGGTTGATCAGGGATGCCGGAGAGGAGCAGGATACACCCCTGTTTGCAGCACATACAGCAGGTTGCAGCGGGGTTGCAGCATGTGCTGCAACCATACCAGGCGATAATATTGTTTTTTTCTGCATTTCCATCCATAATTGCGGGGGAAGCATTTTTGTTTGCAGCATCTGCCGGAACACACAGACAGGGGGACACACCCGTACAGAAAATGTCCAGGGGCTGTGTGGTCGCGTTTTGCTGCAACTTACTATACCATAGAAGAAGCGTCTCTCTATTCTCTATTAGAATAGTCTCATTCAGCCGGAAACCCCATTTTTATCTTTGCAGCAGGTGCTGCAATGTTGCTGCAAACCTGCTGCAATGCTGCAAACGTCGCACACTGCATCAGTGACAAAAATGGGGAAATTTTGATCGCCCTGGTGGATAGTCTCCTCAGGTGAGTGAATCCAAACGGGCAAACATAGGTTACACCCGTGATTTGCGGTGCAAAATATGGCGTTTCAGAAATGGTCCAGGCCCTCATCTATGGTGCAACACCTGCTCTTCTCATCGGATGGGTACCACTGGCAGTCATCATCGCCAGTCTCTGGAGTCTTGTCGTCACCATAATTGGAATCAGGGAACTGCACTCTCCACTGCCCGGGCAGTTGCTGCTGTCTTCATCCCTGCTCTTTTCCTCACCGGAGTCTGCGGATTCGTTATTGCCCCTCTCTTCTTTGGCTATAATTATACGCAGTTTTTCTCACTCCCATGCCAATAAATAACGACAGGAAAGGGGAAAGGAAAGAGTACCACAGGACAGGCAGACTGTTTTCTTTGAAAATCCACAGAAGATCCCCATATCAATACAGAGTAACAGGAATCCTGAGGCCAATGTTGAAACAACCCGTGCCATTATTAAAGACAAATGAGAATATTTCCCTGATATACGATGGCAGGAACACGAGGACACTTTGAGAAAGGGGTATGGGTGGAAGAACCAATACCCGGCGCGGAGAAAGAGAACGTCGAACCCGAGGTTAATATTGAAGAGATCATCAGTACAGCCAGGAAATCGGTCTCCAGTGCAGTGGACGATGTAACAAGCCTTGGAAAGACGCTCTTCGGCACCAAAAAAGGACGGGAACACGTGGAAAAAGAGGCAAAAAAAGCTGGAAAGAAGATGGAGAAGGCCATAAACGAGGCCATCGATGACGCCCGAAAGAAAATGAAAAAGACAGAATAATTGTTTTTGTTCCTGAACTCCCGGCAGATACGCCACCAGAGGGGTGTCCGTCTGAATGCCGGATATGCACCACTGCCGGTAAAATATTCGTTCGGTCGAACAACCGGTCCCCCACGGACGGCCCGAAATGTACCACCATATCCTTTCAGGCCCAAATCAGTACCTAAGATTATTATAGAGAGGGGTAGTATTTGAAGAATAACACAGACCGGAGGCAACGCACGCCCCGGTGGAGGTGTGTTCTATTGACAAGACGACACATAATGAAATTTTCGATCATCCTTCTCATTGCAATGTGTATTGTGATGCCCGCAGCGGCAGTTGAACTGGAAGAGACATATCTGGGAAAAGTAACAAAGGCAGATCAGGTGTCAGGCGCACTTGACGTGAAGGTATCTGCACAGTGGGACGGAAAGCAGTTCGCACCCCTTGACCCGGTGACTATCCAGGGCACCTCGACATTTGACGCACTCTTTGAAAACATCAAACAGGGGGATGAAGTTGTCGGCACCCTGATGGGCGGCGAAAAGTGGATTGCAATCGGGCTTGTCGGGTCAAAACAGTCCACCCAGAAACAACTGCTCTGGATGGTCGGCGACCCGAACGCCATGGTGGCACCATTTGTTGGCAACTACAAGGTAACATATACCGCAGACCCAAAGTGTGACTCTTGTGTAGGGTCAGTCTGCTACGCTAATTCGGTGGACGTGACCACGAAGACTGTCGGATATGATTCAAACGGTAAGGAATATATAGTATCAGACGTTGGGACGGAGACACTAAGACCGGCAGAAAACTGGGATGCAGTGGAGACAGGAAACCAGCAGTACCTGAAGATCCTCTTCATCAAAGGTGAGGCACCCGCATCAGCCTGCCCTGAGAGTGAAATGATTATGGGTCCACAGCCGGTCTCTGACTTCTTCATAAAATCCGTGAGTGTAGCGTCTGCACCCCCGGCCACAAGAACAGAGTCACCTGTTGCAACAACCCCGCCAGTCGTGGAAGAAACAACTGCTGTGCCTGCAACAATGCCGGAAACAGAGACCCCTGTGCCTGAGACAACAGCCCCAACCACATCCGCACCGACGGCCACACCAACTCCCGGATTCGGGATAATGGTGGCAATTCTCGGGTGTGCCGCAGCACTGGTGGTTATTCGCCGGTAATCTCTCTTTTTTTTGTTCACGCCACTTCCGTAAAACGTATTTTATCAGGTCACTAATTGTATAGGACATATGAGTATCGCGGTGATCGCAGAGAGTATCATCATTCTTTTTCTTCTGATGGGTGTCGGTTTTCTCTGCAGGCGTACTGGCGTTATTGGCCCGGACGGTGCCCGTGGACTCTCCTCATTCGTCGTGAATGTGAGCCTTCCGGCCCTGATTGTTATGGCAATGCAAGTTCCCATCACTGAAGAACTGGTGGCCAATGCAGGTGGCATCCTGCTCGGACTGGGCGTATTTTATGGGATCTCCTTTGCACTCGCCTTCACTGTGCCACGATTCATTGCAGACTCTGATCTGGAGGAGGGCGTCATGAAGTTTATGCTTGTCTTCTCAAACCTCGGGTTCATGGGCATCCCGGTTGCAGGAGCGGTATTCGGACCTGAAGCTATCTTCTATGTATCCATATTCAACCTTACATTCAGTATCCTGCTTTTCTCAGTGGGTGTTCTGATGCTCAGACCTGACATGGGCCAGTACCTGGATCCAAAACTCTTCTTAAACACGGGCCTCATCGCATCGGTGGCAGGGCTCATTCTCTTCGTACTCCAGGTTCATATTCCGTCACCGTTTGCTGACGTATTCACCCTCCTTGGCAGCACCACCACCCCGCTTGCAATGGTCGTCGTAGGAGCACTTCTTGCAACTCTGCCTTTTGAGGGGCTCTTTACGGACAAAAGAATCTGGGTCATCACCCTGCTGCGCCTCTGTGTCATCCCGCTCGCAGTTTTCCTCATCCTCCGGCCTTTCGTCTCGGGGCCATTCCTTTTGGGTGTGCCGGTGCTTCTTGCCGCAATGCCGGTTGCAGCAAACGCAGTGATGCTTGCAGAAGAGTATCATGTGGACTCCACCATCGCCTCCAAAGGAGTATTCCTCACAACCATCCTCTCGCTTGTTTCCCTCCCCCTCATCACGTTTTTGATCACCTGAAAGGCGGGAAAATTGTGCATTTCTCCCGAACGCGTGGGAAATAATACCCCAGAGGGAACGGGCAGGATGGCAAGGTATTTTTTTTGTCCCGGCAAGAGGTATGCAGGAGACATACATGTACAGACTGGTATTACTGCGCCACGGGGAGAGCGAATGGAACCGGGAGAACCGGTTTACCGGGTGGACCGATGTTGACCTCTCAGAAAAAGGGCTGACAGAGGCACATGCAGCAGGAAAACTGCTTAGCCAGAAAGGATTCACTTTCGATATCGCCTATACCTCAGTTCTGAAACGGGCCATACGGACTCTCTGGATCACGCTTGATGAACTTGACCGGATGTGGATTCCTGTGCACCGCTCCTGGCGTCTGAACGAACGCCACTACGGCGCCCTGCAGGGATTAAACAAGGCAGAAACCGCCGCTGAATATGGTGATGAACAGGTATTCATCTGGCGGAGAAGTTACACTATTCCACCCCAACCCCTTGCAGCGGATGATGAACGCTCACCGGTAAATGACCCACGATATGCCACCCTTTTGCCGGATGAAATTCCTCTCACTGAATGCCTGAAGGACACCGTTTCCCGCTTCCTTCCCATCTGGAACGATGAGATTGCCCCGGCGATAAAATCAGGGAAGAATGTTCTCATCACCGCCCACGGGAACAGTCTGCGGGCGCTCATAAAAAATCTTGAAGGCATCTCAGACGAAGACATCTCACAGCTCAATATCCCGACCGGCATGCCACTTGTTTATGAACTTGATGAGGAATTAACGCCCATCCGTTCATATTTCCTCGGTGACAAAGATGCGGTTAATGCAGCGATGCAGGCCGTTGCGAACCAGGGAAAAGCGAAAAAATAATTCATATTTTTTTATTGGCACATACCCTCACCCGTGCCTGTCCGGAACCATCTGCGCAGCATGCGGTTATTCTATGCCCGGCATCTGAGAGCCTCTTCTGGACTTCGCCTGATAGAGATCATGCTTCTGCTTTTCAAAAGAGAAAAACCATCATAGAAAGGGCATTTCCGGTTCCTGCCCCAGACAGGCAACTCACTTATCCCCTGATAAGGGCTGGTTCATCGAATCGGTAGTTCCCCTTTGATATTGTTATTGCAAAGGCAGCTCCTTCGGTATAGACACCTGTCTCCTCAATGGTGAGCCCGGTAATAGCGAGGATGGACTGGATTACGTAGAGACCAAGGCCGGTATGTTCCCCATATCCTTCCGCAAAAATGGAGGACTTCTTCTCGTCAGGGACACCAGTGCCATTATCCCGAATAGTGAACACCCCGGTATCCTCCTTCTCCTCGAAGGAGAGGGAGATCCCGGTGACACCCCCGCCGTGCCGGACAGCGTTTTCAAAGAGATTGTAGAACACCTTTGCGATCATTGCATCACAGAATACCAAAAGTGTGGGGGGAATCGTGCACCGGAACCGGATACCGCTGAATGCCGGGTCTCCGGCACTCTCCTTCACTGCATCCTTCAGGTTGATCCAGACTGGTTTATCTACTCCCACTCTCTCATATTCACTCGCAAAATCCGTCTGTGACTGAACGGAGTAGACCAGAGAGACTGCCCGTGCCAGCAGATCCTCCTCACCCTCGATGCCAACCGGTTCGTCAAGCTGATGCTGGATGATGTCCAGAATGAGCAGAAGCGCAGTCAACTGGTTGCTGATGTCATGACGGGTAATCCGGGAGAGTGTCTTGAGTTTTTTATTCGCAAGCATCAGGGCTGCTTCGGTCTTTCTAAGGTCAGTGATGTCGATCAATGAGGCAACCGATATGGTGGTGCCGGGGATGACAACGATGGTTGCATGGATATGATTGGAGGACAAGTCCGCTGAAACCAGCCTGAACTCCGTCTCCACCGAGGCTCTGCTCTGATTCGGGCAGGAAGTTATCCGGACGTGTTCCTCCCGCATCCGGTCAAAATCCTCCGCTGCCACCAGGCTGAAAACCGACGGATGATCCTGGAAGAAGGCACTGTTCCTTCCGGAGATATGCCGCATCTCTTCGTTTGCAAGAAGAATTCTCCCATCCTCATCATAGATAAGCATCCCCGACCCGGTGTTTTCAAATATGGTTTGATAGCGCTCCTCACTTCTCTGGTAGGCCACCGCGAGATCTTTTGTGTTCCTGAGATCAATGAACGTCTCTAAAAGGAGATCTTCTCCCCCGAGATTGATCCGCAACCCGGTTTTCAGGACCGGGATCTCAATACCGGATTCAGTGAGAAGTTTGCGCTCTGTCCGGTCAAAAGACATTCCAAAGTCCAGAATAGGACACTGGTCCATCTCTGTTGGGCAGAGGAGCCGGTGGCAGATTCTCCCCAGCAGATCATCATCCGAGCGGTACCCCGAAAGTTCAAGGGCCATGTTATTGATGAACCGGATACGCTTGTTCATATCAATGATGACAATCCCATACGGAATGGAATTCAGGATGTATTTGAATGTAGGAACGGAGAAGTCATTTAGGATGTCAGGGAGGGTCACCCGGTCATTCCGGGCGAGAATGTCCGACTTTGAAAGCCCTGGTGCACCAGCCTGAACGGCTGCCATGGGCATGGACTGCGGCATACCCCCCGGTCCGACCTCAAACACATGACAGATGAGAGCACCGATGGTGCCATCTGTCTCCTCCAGTGGCGATACCGTCAAAACAAAAGTGCCGGGACGGGCTAATCGGTCTGCCATATGAATCATCCCGCTTATCCTGCGTTTTTCGGCAAGGACCCGACGGCAGAGGTCAGGGATACCGGTATCAACTCCTCCGGGTATGACTGCATCCACCGGCTGGTCTATGATGAGAGACAGGTCCCTGTCGATGAATGCGGCATGAGCATTATTGGCAGTAATATACCTTAGATCGGGAGTGAGGGAGAACACCTGCGCCGGCAGTGCGTCAAGAGCTTCCTGAACAGAAAGAGAATATTGTTTGTTCATATGCATACCTCTGCACGGATTTCATTCGCCTGCAAAGGCGTGTACCCGATTGTATACATACATAACCTGGAGGAGAGAAACAGGCCTGTTCGGACATATAAACCGGAGTATTTCCGGGCTCTGCCTAAATTTAGGTTCTTCCAGACTAATAATCAATTGAATATGGCACGGGGCAGGATGTGTATTGAGATAACGAAAAAAAGCCTTGTAGAAATCTTCTAAAAAAATAACGACAGGAAAAATAAACCGTACTGGAGCTCTGGATTCATTTGACCAAAAACAAACCGGAGTTTCTCAATAAATACATGAGAACAGGTGCCTCAATCTTATGAAAACATTTCCTGAATTCATAAGAGACAATGTCTCGTGTACCTTTCCAATTCCCAAAAATATCTCATCACAGACAAACAGGCATTTCAAAATTGCCAGACTCTTTAAAGCACAATAGAAATCCTGCAGTTGCCAACAAATAATCTCATCAATTTAGGCAAAACCCCTGAATCGGGGACCATATAACGCTCAAAAAAATAGCAGACCCTCCAGACCCGCACCCCGGAAAAACGTGTCCACACAGATGTCCGTAACGGGCCGTTCTCAGTTGAGACGACCCATAACATCTTCCTAAAATATCCGCCAATAGCAACCCCTTAGTAGTTCGCAATAAACCGTATTTTAAGCAAATGGCGGGCATTAAAGCGGTATTTTTCCGGCAATAAAAACGAGCAGAAAATACGTCCGTTTCACCCCCCGATTCCTCAACGCAGAGGGTCCAAAAGGGTGGATGAAGGGTTACAAAAACAGGTGAGATGCAGTACCCCGTTTATGCTATTCAGATGGTTGTTTATCACTTTTACACACGAATTATTTGTATAATTTTCGTGTTTAAATTTGAAATAATGTCCATTATGGCCATGATTATACAATTCCTGCGTGCATGTACGACTCATCGTTTCATTTACACTCGCGCCGGATTCACAGAGACACAAGCCAGTACCACTGCAAAATAATCAGACATGCTGTGTGTTCTCCCGGGTGCATGTAAACTTCCCTTACTCTCTATACACTTCTCTATATACTATACATATTTAGAAGAATAAGCTCCAATACAGACATTTTATTGAGTCTCTTTGTTTACACTTTGCTGGTGTAAACCGGGTAAAAAGGTGAAAACATCGGTAGCCAAGAAATGGTGCAAAGACTCCTTCACCGCGAGCCCCCTGCAGAAACCAGGCAAACGGGATGTGATATACTTTTGACCTTTGCATGGTTCAGGAAGAAAAGGTTCAAAAGGACAGGCCGGCCTAAATTGCCACCTCTTCATTGTCGGGGGTATTTATTCCGACACCATTTCAACAGAGCCCGGAATCAGTGCACATCCAGTGATATATGAGAAATTCAATAGAGCAAAAAAATAAATGGGCTCATACCCGGCTGTTGTCAACCGCAATAATGAGGAAGTCAGGTTCATCGTCGATGCCAAAGAACCCGAAGATAATTCTGATATATTCGTTATAGAGACCGACCATCTTCCGGTATTCCCCATCGATAAACCCGGCATCCGTGGCGGCAGGCGTCGGAGTGACCGTGGAAACGGAGGTCGGTTTCGCTGTTGCAGCTGTTGCCTGCGGACTGACGGAGATTCTCTTTGTATATTCATCTGTCTTGCTGCCGTCTTTCACCTCAAGGGAGACCGTGTAGGTTCCGGGGGACGAGTATACAATATTTGACGGGGATTTGCCGGTATAGGTCTGGCCATTGCCAAAATCCCAGTACCAGGAGTCGATGTCAGCGCCGGTGGAACTATCCACAAATCGCACCGAGAGTGGTGCTGTGCCACTTGACGGGTAGGTATTGAAGTTGGCATTGAGCCGGACTGTGCCTACGTTGACTGTCTTTCCAATGATGTCATTGCCGCCGCTATTCCAGACGGTGAGCGTCACATAGTAACTGCCTGTGTTCTGGTAGGTATGCTTAGGACTTTTGAGCGTGCTCTCACGATTTCCGGTGAAGTCCATCGAATCATCAAAGTCCCACTTCCACTGATTGATGCCTGTACCTGTTGAGGTGTCGGTGAAGGAGACAGCCTGTCCCACAACAGGGCCGGAGGACCATTTAAAATCGGCGTCCGGTTTATCACCGGTTACAGTTGTGGTGCCTTCCCCAACGGTGATTGTTTTAGTGACTGAGTCTGATGGAAATCCATCCTTTCTTATGATGAGTTTTACGTCGTACTCACCATCTTTGGTGAAGGTATGGGTAGGATCTTCACTCTCGGAACCCGTGGTGTCATCAAAATCCCATACCCATTTATCAGGATATCCATCAGACTGGTCGATGAAGGTGACCTTTTCATCTGCTTTCGGATTTTCCCGGGAGAATTTGAAGTCTGCCATTAGGGGATTTTCGGCCGTTATTGTCTCGGTGGTAGAAGACGACAGCCCGGCACTATCAGTAACGGTCAGACGAACGGTATAGCTTTTAACAGACTCGAAGGTGTGTTCAGTATTCGGTTCAGTTATAATTATAATGCCACTTCCATCACCAAAATCCCATTTCCGGATGGCGATGCTTGCACCGTTAAACGCCGGTGAGATATCAGTGAATTTCACGGTCAGGGGGGCATCACCTGTCGCCCCATTGGTGTTAAACGAGGCAACAGGTGGCTTTTCAGTGACAGGGGCTATGACAGTGATGTAGTCTTCCTGTATTTTTGTGTCAGGCCCATCATCGTTTTTGACAGTCAGGGTGACGGTGTAGTCACCCTGACTGGTGTACTCGTGAGACGGTTTCGGATCTGTTGAGAGGGCACTTCCATCACCAAAGTTCCATTCCCAACCGGTCGGTTCACCTTCTGATTCATCAGTGAAGGAAACTGTCAGTGGTGCCTCACCAGAGAGTGGCGTGCCACTGAATGACGCCTCCAGAGGAACAGCCGCTTCTGTAACGATAACCGACTGGGTGTCGGTGTCAGTTTCCCCTGCTGCATCGGTGATGGTAAGGGACACTGAGAATGTTCCCGCACTTTCATAGCTGTGTGTGGTACTCTGGATGGATGCCGAATCCCCGTCACCAAAAGTCCATGCCCATCCAGTGATGTTGGTTCCGGTGGCTGACCCGGTGAAGGTGAAGGTTTCTCCCACCTCCAAGCTCGTGGAGGAAACAGTGATGGATGCCCCCAGTGTTTCACCCGCACTCACCGCCGGAACAGCGATGACACAGATGATGACTGCGATCAGAAATCCACCCATAAGCCCCGGCATCATACCTTTCGGACGTTTCAGACTCTTTTCTGAACAAGGAATATTAGATTTTTTCATTACTGTGAACCTCCTGCTGAGAGGAAAATATAGAATATCGCGGCAAAGAGAATGATCGGTACCACAACAGCAAGCATCGCAAACCGGTTCTCCACGTCATCCGCTGCAACAAGCCCTTTGTACTGCAGGAAAAGCATCCAGAGTGCTGCCGCCGGTGGGCCGAAGAAGGGGATGAGCCCAACCGTACCAAATGGCGTCGCTGCATATGCACAGGTCCGGAAGGTCTCTGTTACATCATCGCTCTGGCCAAAAATACGCAGCAGGACATGCATGATAACTGACCAGATGAGGATGAACACAAAGCCCAGTATGACAAGTTTGGGGATGAGAAGGACTGCTCCTACAATATCTGCACCCAGGGCCGCCATCTGCGGATACTCCACCACATCAAGGGTGCCTGCAAAGAGGTGCAGAACAATGGATGACACCGCCGCAAATATGGCAAGCACCGCTGCAAGATAGACCGCCGCCTGCCCAAAACTGTCGTTTTTGGTATACCGGAATGCATCCTCCGGTGCGGCGAGAAAACCAATGAACTTCTCAATGAACGGTAATTCGGAAAGACCCATCTCCTGACTGTGGAACCGGAACGATGCCTTTCGGCGTGTCCGTGGCTGCCGTGGACTCCGTTCCGGCTTCTCGCGTTTTGGCCGGGTTTTCCGTTTCTTTGCAGGGCGTTCATCCTCCGCTGTATCAAAGGGCAGGTCACGCATACCCCCGGTGCTCTCAACTGACGATGAACCGCCTGCAACCGGCATACCACAGTTCGGGCAGAAGCGGGGGCCGCCCACAAGCGGTGCACCACAATCAGTGCAGAACATTGTCCCATGGGGGGCCGCGGTGCCGGATGGCCCGGCAGGAGACGGCGTGGTCCGGGCCACCCTTTGACCAGAGGCAGGGGTAGACGGACGTGGCGTCACCGACACACTGCAGGTCTCTGCGAGGGCCTTCTCCCACTCATCGCGTTCCGCTGCTCTGCCCCCTGAATACCACTCCGAGAAGACCAGCACCATGGTCCGCTCATTGTCGGTTGCGGATCGCACACGGATATGGATGGAGGGATCGCCCCCCGGCGATTCCTTCGTGACCAATCCGGAAATATCTGCCCGCAGCACCGTGAGCGGAGGTGCCTTTGGATCCTCCTGGCGAACGAGGGAGATGGCCTCCTGTGTAAGAGAGGCGGTGAACTCATGGCCTTTCACAATAATATGATCTGCTTCCATCCCGGAGACAACAGGGGAAGGTGTCCGCGCAGGGGATTGTTCCGGTGCAGGCACATCCATTTCGTCAGATGCCTGTGGAACAGAAACAGGAAGGTTCGAAACAGATTCTACATCCTCCGGTGGGTTTACAGAGGATGGGACTTCGTCACCTGTAACCTCCGGTGTGGATGGTACAGGAGCAGTGGGGAGAGGAACCGCAAGTTCTGCTACCATACCAGCCACCAGTTCTGCTACCCTGTCCCGTTCATCAGCCGGCTTAAACCCGCCGTCCCCGTCAAACACAAGGACCATCGTCCGTTCATCCCCCCTGGTCGTGACGATGAGGGAGAGGGATGGGTCACCCTCTCCGGTCTCACCGCGGGAGAATTGCAGCACCGTACTAAATACAATATTCACCGGAGGTGCATCCGGATAATCGGGCTGGGTAAGAATGAGACGCTTCTGTGTGAGGAAGAGATCAAAAAAATGAGATTTGACCCTGACAGAAGGTGAAGTCGTCACCAGTTTTTCGTCATCGCCGAGGTCAGGATATATCGTATAATCACCTGAATAATGTTTTTCCTACGATTAAAATATAGTATCGCCTATTTACACACCAAGTGCCACATACCCGGACACCTTCATTCCATACCAGTCAGCTATATCACAGCATCCATTGAATATTCAGATATGACAGGTCGTGCATACCAGCGTCTCTGTACCGCCATTTTGATCCTCATTACAGGTGCCCTTCTCCTCTGCCCTGCTGCAGCAGGACTGGCACAGTACCGCATCCACACCAATGTAGATTACGCACAGGTGTATTTTGACAACGACTACCGTGGCCAGACATCCGGGGGGGTTCTGACCGTCAGCATTTCCACCACAGGGACGGAATACAGCACGGTTGAAATCAGGAAAGCAGGATATTACACCGTCTCACAAAACCTGCCATACGTCCCGGACGGGGCATCCACCGACCTCTACTTCACCCTTGCAGCAGACAGCGACACCACCACGGGTACGCTTGCGGTGCATACCGCGCCTTCAGGCGCCTCGGTATATATCAACGGCATCTATCAGGGAACCGCACCCGTGACCGTCAATGGCATCCGGCCGGGCACATACACCATCATCGCAGAGATGTCAGGTGCCGGGAGTGTGACAGAGACCATCACCATCACCGGCAGTGAGTACCGAACTGTCACCCTCGATCTGGGCGGCACCGGCGATATCTCGTTTACCTCAGATCCATCAGGCGCATTTGTTAAACTCGATGGCACCATCATCGGCACAACTCCCTACACAGCAACCGATATCAAACCCAGAGAACACCAGATTGTCATCACAAAAAACGGCTATTTTAACTGGCGTGAGACAATTGACATGACCAGCGGCGGCACCCGGCATGTCTATGCTACCCTCAGCCCTATTACTCCGGATAATGACATCCGCATCCGTTCTGTCCCGGCTGGCGCCGCGATATACCTCAACGGCATTTATCAGGGGGAGACGATGGAAAACGGATATTTCCCCATAACTGACCTCAGGACCGGACAACACACCGTTCTCCTCAGGCTCAGTGGATATGATAATTATGAGGAGAGAGTCTCCCTTTCCGAAGGACAAACCATGACCGTCTATGCCGACCTTGAGGAGGGAACCGGCAGCACCACCTCAACGACCACGCCCACCCCTTCTGTGGGAACCGGTAAACTCTCCGTGAGCACCAGCCCGCCGGGTGCAGAGATCTCTATTGATGGAAGTATCGCGGGCCGTGTGACACCTGCCACTATCACAGGGATTCCCGCAGGCACCCATACCGTCCACTTCCAGCTTGCCGGATATGCACCCGCTGAGGCAACAGTTACCATCACCACCGGCCAGACAGCCACACTCTCCCTGCCACTCGCCCCGGGTGGAGCGGCAACACCGGTGCCCACCAAAAGCCCGGCACCCCTATTTTTCCCGGCAGCAGCGCTTGCAGCCATTCTTCTCGCCCGACACCGGTACACCAGATGAACCAGCCAAACCAGAGAATCGATCCCAAAAACGCTCATTTTTCCAGACAATCTAAAAAACCCGGAAATCAGGTTGACAATGCCATCAAATACATTCCGTGCACATCCCCGCAACCATGAAAAGATCCGGGCCATCCTCCATTCCTCCCGGTATATATCAGAAACAAGACCAGAGGAAATCATGGGCCAGCACACCTCAAATTTCTCCATTCCGACAGAGAACAAAAACCAGCCCATCGATTTATTCTGTTAACTCTGAGTATAGAGGAAAACAAATATCTTAAAAATCGGGAGGGGAGGAAAAAACATATCCAGACTCATGACGGGCAGAAAGGAGGTTAACCGGAACTGCCCGCAAATCTGTTATTGGATTCCCAGACTGACAGGAACACATGTCAGGTAAGGTCAGGAGAAACAGCAGTGCTGCCTGTGCCACTGACAACGGGCACCACCACAGATCCACTTTATGGCACTATTTACCAGGAAAATGCGCATGTAATTCTGCATGCCATATGATCACACCGCAATTAGACAAAAATCAGGTAAAAATGTCAGCATACTGCATTAATAACCCTATTTTGTGAGATTCCGTCAGACAATAACCTGTCAGACAACTCTTCCCAATATAAAAAAGGTACTTCACACACAAACTATATGCTACTTGTCAATAATCAAAAAAAGAACAAAAAAACGCCCGGTTTATAATATTCCATCAGAGACAAAGAAGCCGAGATTTACAAGAATTCTCTGAACAGCCTCCGTACCGCCGTCAAGGTACGCAGCCCCGCAGACTGCTTCCATACACTCGGCAAGCACCCGCCCCGACCGCCAGATCTCCTGACCGGACTCCCCCTTCCCCCACATCACATACTGATGCAGACCAAAGGACTCAGCCAGGCGGCGAAGAACCGTCATATTGACCAGATTCATCTTGGTTAAAGAGAGCTCACCCTTGCTCTCCATCCCCCCCGCAATGAGATGCTCCAGCACCACTACGTCGATGACCGCGTCACCGAGGGTAGCAAGGGCGTCCATCGAACGGTCATCGCCCTGTTCTTCTTCTTTTGCAGCCGCAAACCGGGTCATGGCACGGGCAAGAAGGGCACGATCACGGAATTTATACCCCAGTGCATCCTCCAGTTCATTATACAACGGATTCATGAATGGTATAGTCTATCTGGAGAGAGGGAAGAGATAACTCCTTCTTTTGCTCCTTTACCATCACATAGATAAAGAAACTTTTTCAGAATGTGTTACACAATAATTGCATTCGAGTGATTTAGTAATACATATAAACAAAAACGTAATACTTTGATGTGGATTACCATGCATATACCTGATGCGTTTCTACCACTCTGGCAGAGTGCCATCTATTGGATAGTGGCACTCGTCTTTATCGCCCTGGCACTGAAATGGGCGAAACATGAATTGTCTGAAGATAAAATTCCGCTCGTGGCGGTCCTTGCAGCGGGGATATTTGCCATCCAGGCATTTAACCTCCCAGTTGCCATGGGCACCTCCGGCCATCTCGTCGGTGGTGCACTTGCAGCTATTGTGCTCGGATCACCGTATGCAGCAGTCTTCATCCTGACTCTGGTCCTCATCGTCCAGGGCATTATCTTCGGGGACGGTGGCCTCACCACCATGGGAGTCAATATTCTCAATATGGGTGTCATCGGTGGATTTGTCGGATTCTATGGATTCCAGACCCTGAAAGCAGTCGGGCTAAACCGCTATGCATCCGCAGGCGTTGCAGCATGGCTTGCCTGTGTGATTGCCGCCATAGCCGCATCTGTTGAAATGGCCATCGCGGGCACATTCCCGCTCGTGCCAGGCCTCATTGCGATGGGCACCTATCACGCAGCAATCGGGATCATTGAAGGTATCATCACTGCTGCTGCCATCTACTTCATTGCAACGGCACGCCCCGATATGATAACAGAGAATGACGCTGCGGAGGCCGCAGCATGAATATCTCCAATACCCAGTTTCTGATCGGCGGCCTTGTGATCGCAATTATCATTGGCGGTCTTGCGGTATTCCTCGCATCCGGTGACCCGGACGGACTGGAGTCCACCGCCCTCTATGTACAGGGTGAAAAGACCCTCACCGGCGATTCCCCCAAAGACGGAGACCCGGAAGCAGTCGGGGTAAACGATGCTGTCGAGTATGAAGCACCACTTCCTGACTACTCCATGGGCGGAGAAGGAGGAAAGGTGGGAGATCTCATTGCCGTCTTTGCAGGCATCGTCATCGTCTTTGCACTGGCATTCGGTGCCACTCGTATCGTCGCTGCAAAAAAGAGCTGAGCAACCCATACCAGACACACGTACCTGAAAATTACCCCCAAAATTTCCCGCTATCCCATCCCCGGGGAGGGGGGATCATTCCCTCCCCCGGCCCCTGACATACCAGTTGGAACAGAATAACTATTTTTTTACACGCAATATGAAAATTTTATTACCCATCCCTGCAGAGACTTCTCTACGGAATCTATCCATGCACATCATTGAGACACGTGACCTCACCTACTCCTATCCGGGAGGAATCGATGCCCTGCGGTCGGTTAATATGCATATCCACCGGCATGCACGTATCGCCGTTCTCGGATCGAACGGGGCAGGGAAAAGCACTCTTTTTAGCCATTTCTGTGGAATTCTCACGCCAACCTCCGGGCAGGTACTCGTGCACGGAGAACCGGTAACAAAGAAGAATATCAGGGAGGTGAGAAAAACCGTGGGTATTGTGTTCCAAAACCCCGACGACCAGATATTCTCACCCACCGTAGAACAGGATGTGGCATTCGGTCCGGTGAATCTGGGCCTCGATGAGGAGACCGTGGTACACCGGGTCGATGAAGCCCTCCGCCTGATGGATGCAGAACACCTCCGCAAACGCACCCCCCACAAACTCTCCGGCGGAGAAAAGAAACGGGTCGCCATCGCGGGCGTTCTTGCAATGGAACCACAGGTGATTGTGCTGGACGAGCCATCGTCCGGCCTTGACCCCCAGGGCGTCCGGGAACTTACGGGGTTTCTCCAGACACTCCCCGACACTTATGGGATGACGGTCATCTTCTCCACGCACCAGGTTGACCTGGTCCCTGAGATTGCAGACTACGTCTATGTGATGCAGGACGGCATGATCGCAGGAGAAGGCACACCAGATGAAATCTTCCTGCGTGAGGACCTGCTCCGTGGGGCACGTCTGGACATCCCCATCCTGGCACGTCTCCTGCGATCCCTCAGAGAGAACGGTATTAAGATTGATGCAGGTTCCTCCTATCACGATGTGGAGACTGAACTCCTCCGCATGCTGGCGGACCGGGCATGATTGAGCATCTCGCCACCATCGAACGTGACGCACAGGGCACAAGTCGTGTCCACTGCCTGGATGCACGGGTAAAAATAATCATCACCTTCGCTGCCATCATCTCGATGGTGGCGATGCCCTACTCTACCGCAGTATACCCACTCGCTCTCTGCTGGTTTGTCCTCTTTGTCATCTGGTGGAGCCTCACCGACCTCTCACCACGGGTCTTTCTCTGGCGCTACCTGATGACCCTACCCTTCGGACTGTTCATCATTATCTTCCAGATATTCTTTGAAAACCCGTATTATGACGTATTCACACCAATAGTCACATTCCCGTTCGGGATATCAATTTACGCCCAGTCTGTGGAATTTGCTACCATTCTTGCCCTGAAATTCACGGCCTGTATCATCTGGGTGATTCTTTTGTCATCAACAACTCCCATGGAAGACCTGCTGCAGGGAGCACGACGTCTGGGTTTTCCTTCAGTGATGGCCCTATCCCTTGGGATGATGATCCGTTACCTCTTCGTTTTTGCAGAGATGTATGCAGACATCAATGATGCTCTCGCCGTCCGTCACTTTAGCGCCTTTTCGCGGGCCCTCCCTTACCGCTACCGGATAAAGATCCTTGCCTACACTATTGGAACGATGTTTCTGCGCAGTTATGAACAGGGGGAACGCACCTACACCGCAATGCTCTGCCGGGGATATGGAAAAGATGCCTATGAGCACCTGGAAAAAAAGGCACTCAATGGCAGGGAATACGCCCTAATCGTGTCAATGATAGTCATCTTCTGTACAGCATCCACCTCTACCTATCTCTTCTGGGCCTGATCACATCCCCGGAAGAAAAGATTATCTTCCGGCATCTCCTCTCTTCAGATATATGATAAGAGGCGACTGACATGAGAATATCTGTACTTATCCTGATCATCCTTGCGGTTGGCATCCTCTCCGGAACGGCCTCAGGATACCTGATATCGTTTGAAGCGCCATCCTGGGTGAGTTCTGGAGAACCCATCCCGGTGACAGGCACCAGCACCTTCCCGCCAGGCGCACAGGGCTCCATCATTGCCTATCGGGCAATGCCTGGTAATTTGCCTGTGTCTGTAGACTATCAGATATTTTCCACAGGACCGGATAGTACCTGGGCGGTCTCTTTCGATACAGACGAATGGATGGCAACCTCCTACAAACTTGAAATCGGAAAAAACAGTAACTACCCTCTCGGCTCATCCTCTGTCACCTACCAGTACGTCGAAGTGATTGACCGGTCAAAGGATTGTGTGGTGACGACCCCTGCGACGCAATACTGGCAGGGGAACATCGCTATCTCCGGGGTCGCCCACTCCCCCGAGGGTGAACATATCCTTGTGGATATTTCTGACAGTGCAGGCCAGGATATCTGCGGAACCATCACTGCCCCGATTGCAGCAGATGGTTCCTTTGCCTTCAGCTGTTCAGTACCCGGGCCCGGCACCTACACTGTCCGGTATTCTGATGAAAAAGGCCTTCTGACAACAGATGAGGTGATCGTCATCCCTGCACCAGCTGTAACACCGGTTCCGCCTGTGGGAGCAACTGAGACACCGGTAGAATCAACCCCGGCGCCTCTTGCAGGCCTCCTTGGAGCGGCGCTCTGTGCAGCATACTGGGGTGCACGGGGAACGGGGGAAGAACAGTCATGAAAATCCTGCAGATATGCATCTTTGTTGCCTGCTGCGTCCTCCTCACGGGAACTGCCGCCGGATATACCATAGCATTTACCATAAATCCTGAGGAGGCAATGGCAGGGGAGAGTGTGACTGTCACCGGCACAAGTATTATTCCGGCCGGATAGAAAGACGAAGCGGTGATTTACCGTCGGGTTCAAAATTTCCTTCCAAAAGAGGCGGGCCGTTACCCATTTACGGTAACAAAGGGAGGTAACTGGGGAATTGTCATCGACACCACCGGATTCTCTCCCGCAACGTGTGAACTACCCCTAAGCTAAAGACTTAGTGGCTTCCTGCTTCATACCCCAAACTAATGTTCATCAGTCCACAGGCCCTACCCCTCGTCCCAAGGGTGAAACAATTGCTTGGTTATCGCAATTGGGTAATACCGTGCCAGTGTTTAATGATTTAACTCTATCGGTAACTACGCTTACATCCCCTTGGCTAAAGACCAAGGGGTTTTACACTTAATTTATAAAATTCAGCTCCCGAAATCAGGAGAGTACCCGTACGGCTCTTCAGCGGTGCTGATGCAGACATTTATCATTGCTGCTCCTCCGGAAGGACACCAGTGTCTGCCACCACCACCACCACCCCGCCTGATCTCACCCCAATGACAAACACTTCACCAGAGGAAGTCGCGACTCTCACCATTCCACAGGAACCAACCACATCACCCGCCGGTATGGCGACAGCACTCGCTGCAGCAGGAATCAGTGCACTTGCTTTCGCATATGGACTCAGAAGACAAAATGAATAAAAAAAGATATTTTAGATAACTGTTGCCTTTGTGATGACAACATCCTCTTTCGGGCGGTCGCTCCTGTCGATTTTTGAGAAAGCAATAGCATCGACGACGTCCATACCCTCCGCCACTTCACCAAAGACAGGGTGTTTTGATGGCGATTGGTGGTCATCAAAGTCCAGGAACGTGTTGTTCACCAGGTTAATGAAAAACTGTGAACCGCCGGTGTTTGGCTGACCGGTATTTGCCATCGAGAGGGTGCCACGGCTGTTTGAGTGTCCCTTGACAAACTCATCTTTGATGGTATAGCCAGGTCCACCAGTGCCGGTGCCCTTGGGGCAGCCACCCTGAACCATGAAATTGCGGATCACACGGTGAA
The DNA here is from genome assembly GCA_030595665.1 of Methanogenium sp. GTDB lineage: Archaea > Halobacteriota > Methanomicrobia > Methanomicrobiales > Methanomicrobiaceae > Methanogenium. The sequence continues at coordinate 26,065 of JAUVCV010000008.1, read as the reverse complement.
AGATGATTCCATCATAGAATTTGTCCTCAACGAGTTTTTTAAAATTCCCTGCAGTGATTGGCATATCATCATAGAGTTCGATGATAATATCGCCCTTGGTGGTTTCTAATTTTACTTTGGTTGGCATCGGGGATTACTCCTTTCTGATATGCAGGTACATATTCCGCACCTGTATTCTCAATCTTTTTACATCCCTGCAGATAAATAATCATGGGTTTCGGGTTGTCCTGTGCCGCAACAGAGATATCCATCTACTCCCTAATCTATCGCCAGATGAAATGGTATATCCCCCTTATCATCGTCGGTAGTTTTTTGATTCTCTTTGCCATATTCGGAGAACCCGGCATCCCGGCTCTTAGCTACGGGGTGGTGACCTCTGTTGCAGAAACTGACCCCGAAAACCTCACCGTCACCTACTCAGTCACCCTGACCGTGACCAACATTGGAACAGCCGCAAGCGACAATACGGTCGTATCCGTCTACCTAAAGACACCCCCCGATGCGCCTGAGTGGCAACAGGTAGATCTCATCTTCCCGATCGGGCGTCTTGCAAAGGGAGTTGAGACAACACGCACGGATACCACCACTCTCGCCGTGGGAGAAGAGACGTATGCCCTGCTTGTGAACGGAACACTCCCGGAGACAACAGTTGTCGGCACCTACTCTGATGCCTTCTTTTAAAAAACGAGCACGAAACGAATGTATCGAGCTCTGTTTAATGAAGATCCACTCCCATCTTCATGTTAAGAGAGACATTTTCACTTTTTCCCCCATTATTCCTGTCCATTATCTCCTGCATTCTGTCTGTCTTTCAGAAAATATGGACAATAAAAATAGACCAAAAAACAAAAAAAATCAGAACTTCTCACCAGGTTCTTTTGGATCCCAGTCATGGTGTTTGCGTAGGAATTCGCGGACCTTCTCCGACTCCAGCCAGCGCTGATCCAGCCGTTGCACCAGTTCGTTGATGGTGGCAATCTGTTGATAGATCCTGTCAGCATAGATGCCCTCGTCAAGTTCCGTATATCCGAGGATCACCATCAGGGGGTTTCTGATCTCATCATTGAGAATGGCGAAGTGTTCTAGATTCCGTTCAATCTGTCCAAGCGTCTCGCGCTGCTGTTTCCTGAGTTCAACCATGGTGGTTACATCCTCCAGGAGAACACCCGCCTCATTCTCCTTTGCAGTGGGAAAAGCAATGATACGCAGGTCTTTATCCAATTTATCCAAGTGGAACTCCAGGGGTTCGTCGGCACGGTTCTCGTGGACCCGCCGGAGGATCTCCTGTGCAGTCTGCCCCTGTCCGGGGAAAACGGCGTCAACCGGCATATTGGCCACATCCTCCGGGTAGATCTCTGTTATCTTTGCAAAAGCCGGGTTAACCGTGAGGAACCGGATGTCGCCATTCTCATCCCTGCGAATCAGGGCAAACCCAGAATTCATACAGGTGAAGAGATCCCTGTACTGCCGTTCACTGGTCCGCAGGGCGGCTGCTGCCACTTCACGATCGGTCACGTCAAGAGCAGTCACCACAATGCCGGTGGGAACATTGTTCTCATCCATTACCGGACTCGCAGTCACCTCGGTGATTCGACCATCAGCTGTCTCAACCGTCCCATGCACAGGGTGGTGCCGTTCCAGAGCCTCCGGTATCGGACAACCACCACAAACATGCGGCTCGCCTTGAACCACTCCATAACAGGCGCATCCCTCAGGACAGTCTTCTGTTACAGACGTGTTCCGCCTGCCCGTGGCATTCGCCCAGATAATATGATAGTCAGTGTCAAGGAAGAATACCGATTCTGTGACCGCATTTAAAATCAGGGTCTTCTCTTCCTCAGATACAACTAGTTCCCGGTTTTTCCGGTTAATTTCGTTGATCTTCCCTTTCAGCTCTGTGACAAGAATGGTGGTGCTGTCGGCAATCCGGGAGAATTCAGGAATTCGCGCCGGTCGTATCACATGGTCGAGATCCCCGGAGGCGATGATATCGATGTCGTCGACAATATTCGTAACCGGCCGGGCAACATGACGGGAGATAAAAATGCCCGAGAGGGCAGCAATCCCAAGCCCGAGCAGCATAATAATGCCGTACGTGACGAGCGCCTGAAAAGCCGCTGCATCACATGCCTCTGTGCTGTAGGTAACATCTGCATAGAAGTCCAGGAGCGAATTGATGGGTGAGGTAGTATCATCAATATCAACAATGATATAGCGTGTTTCGCTCTGGTTCTCGGGGTCAGAAACCACAATCGATTCACCTGTTTCCTGTACCTGACGCAGAATGGTGATTTTTGCATCATCCGGTTTTTTCTTTCCGACTCCAGTGTTCACAGCGAATGGGGTGAAGGAAGAAGTGTAAAAATGGATGCTGGTCACCACCGGGTGGCTGTCAGTGACAGAGGGGATGATCTCACCGTAGGTGAAGATACGCTGCTCATCCGGCAGAGTCTCCATGTTCAGGCTCATCTCAAGGAGATACTGGTGGTCATGAGTCGGTAGGTAGCCAAACTTCCGCAGTGCTTCGGTATGGTCCACCCCATTCCCACTGCGGTCCGGCACGAATGCGTCTCCCTGACGTATTTTTGTGAATTCCTCGAAATATTCCGGATATATGCTGAAATCAATGCCTATGTCCGGCTTATAGGTGGCATACTCAATCACACCGCTCGCATTGATGATATAAAGATCCACCTCTGCTGCGGTATACTGTTCCATCTCATCTTTCAGGACGGACAGATCGATTACGGCCGGATCTCCTCCGGATGTCACATATGCGGCATGAAACTGATCCAAGCCATTTTCCAGCCGGTTGTTGAAGGTTGCCCCATAGATTCGTTTGCCCCGGTCAATCAGGTTTGAAGATGTGGTGATCTGTTTTTCAGCCGCCTGCTGGCTCTCATAAAACGCATCTTCAATATTCTCAATGGCAGCGGTATAGGAAAATATACAGGAAATAGCAATTGAAACAGCCAGCACTATGATAATGGTCAGTGAAACTATTCTGGATAATGAATGCTGACTCTTCAGGCTGTCCGCCACCCCTTATCTGTAACTATTAAAAATAAATAGATAACCCTTCTGGTTTCTATTTCCATTTTGACGTTATTTTGAAATTCAAAGATAGTTTTTAGGAGGTATAACCACATCCAGTTAATTTAATATAGTATACTTAACCGTCATTCTATCCCTACTCTGCACGAAACGGAACTGAAGAACAGGGAGGGTGCCACACCAAGACCACACTATTCATTCGGAACAGGCACAGTTTTTTGCCCCACGGGCACCTTTTTTAAACAGAATTTCTATGGACATTCTGCTTGCAATCGATATCATGGGAGGATTTGTCGTCCAGGGACAGTCCGGTAACCGGGAGAGCTACCGGCCTCTTGACTGGGGACTGGTCCCGGATGCCACACCCGCTGCATATACCACAGCGATGAAACCTGTCTATGGGTATGTGGCCGACCTGGACGGGGTTGAACAGACCGGCCACGACAATGAAGAGGGCGTCCGGGCCTGCTGTCATATCCTCAAAAAAAGCTATGTCAACCGCGGGCACCGTGCGTATACGGTGAGTGAAGAAGACCGGCAGGCCGGCATATTTCCAGTCATCTCCACAGAAACCGGCGGAAACAAACTCGCAGCATATCACGGGGGGGCCCTCACAGTAGACCTGAAGGCTGACCGTATCTACCCAACCGGTGAGGCACCGGCGACATTCCTGAAAAACGCAAACGCCTGGGATTATGATGTCTGCATTGTTATCAACCTCGGCTCGGTGGGAACAGAACGGGGACTGCCCGACTATCTTGCTGAGATGCGTTCGGCGTACGAAGGAACCCTCTTTTATGGTGGAGGGCTGGCGTCTGTTGCAGACCTTGACCAGGTGGCTGAAGAAGGGTATGACGGGGCACTGGTTGCAACCGCAGTTCACCGGGGGGCCATCCCATTAGAAAGCGTACAACGCGGCACAATCCCATAAAACCCAAATTCAAAGGTAAGGCAAAATAGGCACGCGTATTATGGCAACCAATAACGGGGAGGGAGTTCCCTCAATAAAAAAGGAGAAGATATTCCAACAAGAGTATGGGTCAAATAGTGGATATGGACTCTTTTTGATGGCAAAGATTCTCGCCATCATAAGAATTCCCAGATATAAATCTAAAAAATAATGAGGGGACTGGATTTTTGATGTGTTTTAGTGCCTTTTGAAACGTCCATAGTGAGGAATAACCAGAAGTCAAACATCATTTGATCTTTTGTCAGGGATCTCCCGCTGTACGCCACCCACCGGGAGGTACAGATAGTTCAAACCGGGCACCCTCACCTTCTGTCCCGCATTCGCAGATCATAATGCTGGTTATCGAAAGAATTTCCCGTACAAAAAAGAGCCCCAGACCCGTATTTTTCCCATATCCCCGCCCAAAAATACTCTCTTCCAGTGAATCCGGAACCCCGGGCCCATCGTCTTCCCATGCAATGATGAGCACCCCTGCCTCTTCATAAGAGCAGGAGATAGATACCAAGGGGGCAGTGCTATTACCATGACGGAGGCTGTTGTCCATCAGGTTGGAGAAAACCGTTCCAAACAGGGTGTCAGCGAATACCTCTACTTTTTCACAGGACGACGTGACGATCATATCCTGATCTATACTGATCTCTCTGAAAACATCCTGAAGAGTAATCCATGCCGGTTCATCTTTTCCTATTCGCTCATACTCACGGGTAAATTCGATTGTTCGCTCAATTGAGTGTACCGCCTTCTCCATCTCCTGCAGGTGAAGAGAGGGATCAGGATCAGAATTAATCTCTTTAACAATTGAGAGATACCCATCCAGGGCCATCACCTGGTTAAGAATATCATGGCGGGTTATTCCTGACAAGAGCTGAAGTTTTCGGTTTGCCTGGCGCAGGGATTCTTCGATCTGTTTTCGTTCACTGATATCCGTATGCGTGCCCACCATCCGTAGCGGCCGCCCATCACTGTCAGTTTCCATCACCCTACCACGAGAGAGAATCCAGAGGTACTGACGGTCTTTTTTGCGCATCCGGAATTCCCGGGAAAAGTCTCCCTGTTTTGCAATACTCTCTTCAACGGCGGATTTTGCATCACCACGGTCATCCGGGTGAACATACTCCCACCATGCATCATAGGTTACCGCAAACTCATCAGGTTCATAGCCAAGCATCCTCAGGTACTGCGGGTTGAAGTATGCCTTTTCACGGACAATGTCCCAGTCCCAAATTCCATCTTTTGAGGCATCAAGGGCAAATTTAAGCTGTTTTTTGCTCTCCATGAGAGCATCTTCTATCTCTTTCCATTCGGTTATGTCTTCTGCGATACTCAGAATCACTGCTCTGTCTCCCCATTTTGCCTGTGAGAGATGCACAAAGACCGGGAAGACAGTTCTATCTTTGTGGATTCGTTCTGCTTCAAATTTGGCATACCCCTCTTTTTTCACTTCCTGAAATTGATCTTCAACCCAGGTTGGAGAAACAGGCAGAACTATGTCCTGCAGTCGGAGGGAAATAAACTCATCACGGGTGTACCCATACATTTCAAGCGTGCTCTTGTTTGCATAAATGAACCGGCCGTCATAGTCATGGATGGTAATCGCAGAAGGGGCACCATCTACCATGTGCCGAAGGATCCGGGTCTCCTCTTCTGCCTCCTGCCGGATGGTGATATCGATGATAATTGCAACAAAGACCGGATGTGAAACCACATGGGAAAGGTGAACGTGCACCTCAACCGGATACTCTGTGCCATCTTTGCGGCGGTGTATCGTTGTGAAGCTAACAATATCCTTCTCCCCGGAAATGAGGGGTGCAACCAGTGCCCTGAAGGATTCCTCAGTACACTTTGGTTTCAGGTCAACCGGGGTGAGTGACATGAATTCCTCTGTTGAATACCCCAGATTTTCCCTGCCGCCACGGTTCACCTGCGTAAACCGGAGGGTAGTGGCATCAAAAATATAGATCTCATTCAGGGAATCATCCAGAATATTGCCGATGAGTGTCAGACGGTCACGGATCTTTTTCATTTCGGTGATGTCAGTGTGTGAGGCAACCGAACGGCAGGTTCCCGGAATGAGACCAATCGTCATGTAAATTGAACGCACATTTCCCAACCGGTCAACCAACCGGAATTCATAGTGTTCCGGGGCACTCCCCGGAGAGAGTCTGCGTGACCAGTGATACTTCTGCAGGCGGGCGAGATCATCCGGGTGGACAAAGGAATTCCATTGCATGCAGCCCTCAAGCTCCTCGCGGGTAAATCCGGAAAGCTCCGCAAACGCAGGATTTGCAAGAGATATTGTCATATCCTCCTCGATAATTATCGTCGCAGACCCGGTGTATGCAAATATTCCCTCATATATCCGTTCAGACTCCTGGAGGGCCAACTCCATTTCATAAATTTTATCTTCCCGGATGTTCAGTTCCTCAGAATAAACCGCCAGTTGTTCAGAGGAGGACTGAAGTTTATCATAGGTGCTGCGCAGAACTTTCTCTGTACGACAGCGCGAGACGGCGAGGCGGATCTTGTGCACCAGATCGGCAAACTGCAGTTCAGGAACGCCTGACTTTTGCACATAGTAGTCGACGCCATTGTTGAGCGCCTCAATGACAATCTCCTCACGCCCCTTCCCGGTTAAGAGTAAGAAAGGCAGATCCCCATATGTTCTGCGGATGTACTTGAGGAATAAAATACCATCCATTCCCGGCATCTGATAATCAGAGACGATGGCATCAAATTCACCCCTCACAAGCAACCGAATAGCGCTTTCCGGTGTATCCACTGTCGTAACACAGATGCCATCCTCCCGTTCCAGGTATATCATCCCTATCTCCAGTAGTGCCGGTTCATCCTCTACATAGAGAACCGAGATGGGGGAATCTAAGACCTGAGATAGTTCCATACAGTGAAATCTGTTCTGGGGACATTATATGCCTATCCATACAGTGAGATAAACACCAATATAATATATTGCAGGAATAAGAATCAGGTATATATATGACTGCAAAATGATGGGCAGGTAATGCCATGCATATTCATGCGCGGATGAGAGGACCCTCTGATAATAAACCACTGCATCCCATTTCCACCCTCCATCTGCCGGATACGTCCTGTGCACCGGTATTTTTCGTGCAGCAGGTACAACGATCTACTGGTATGAAGGCGAGTGAAAGCACCCGGGGCGTGCTGTATATTCTTGCAGCCGCTTTTTTTTTCGGATCCACTGCACCTCTCGCCAAACTGCTCCTCACCAGTGTTGCACCTGTCACTCTTGCTTCTTTGTTATATATGGGAAGCGGCCTTTTTTTCGCCGGATTCTGGATTGTGCGGCGTACATTTTTTACCACAAGTCATACCCGCGAGGCTCCGGTCGAACGGCGTGACCTGCCGTGGATGGCGGGGTCTGCCCTCTTCGGTTCCATCCTTGCCACCATCGTCCTGATGGTCTCTCTGCAGTATACCTCCGCTGCAACTGCGGCAGTACTCCTGGGATTTGAAGCTGTTGCAACGACACTTGTAGCCGCCCTCATCTTTCATGAACCGGTGGGCCGCCGGATATGGATGGCCCTCGCCTGTATCACTGTCTCCTGTGTGGTTCTTACATGGGATCCAGCAAGCCCGTTCGGGTTTTCCCTTGGTGCACTTGGTATCATCCTCGCCTGCTTTTTCTGGGGTGCTGACACCAATATCTCCCGCCATGTTTCAGGCAAAGACCCAATACAACTGGTCTCTGTCAAGGGCCTCTCCGGGGGAATTACCCTCACAGCTATTGCACTCATCCTCGGGCAGCCCTATCCCGAACTGCCCCTCATTCTCGCAGGGATGGCTGTGGGCATTCTCGGTTTCGGCGGGATTATGACTATATGTTTCCTCAAGTCTCTCCGGGTTTTGGGGGCAGCCCGGGCCGGAGCACTCTTCTCCACAAACCCGATATTCGGGGTCATTGTCTCCCTTTTGATATTCCATGAACTCCCGGATGCAGGGTTTATCATCGCATTCTTTTTTATGGGAATGGGCACCTGGCTCCTTATATCTGAGAAGCACTCCCATCGCCACACACATGATGCTCTGCGCCATTCCCACCGGCATTCACATGACGATCTCCACCATGACGAGCATATCCACGGGCCCGAGACCCCGCCGGTGGATAAGGACGGGTATCATTCTCACCCGCACTGGCACAAACCGCTGGAGCATGAGCATGCACATCGGCCGGATCTGCATCATCGGCATACGCACTGATGGGAAAAAGATGAATAATTGAATATTTTCCGGGTTTTAACGGATGTTTACACTATTTCTGCACTCAGGAAAAGCGGAACATCCCAGAAACGGGCCATACTTTCCTTCTCTGAGCGTCATTATTCCCTTGCTGCATTTCGGACAGGGAATCCGTGCTTCCAAAGATGCCACCTGTACTTCAGAAAATGTGAGTTCCCTCTTTCCCCTGCATCCGGATGTTTCATTCTCGCAGAACAGGAAAAACCGGTCATTCTTTTTCTGAAGATGCATGGGACTGTCACAGACCGGGCATGGCCCGGAGTGTGAGAGGTGTTTCTCAATCAGGGAGAGAATCTCATCGTTCTCACCGGTTGAACTCCTCTTCTGTGCATATTTCAGCCAAGGTGGTTCTGAAGAAGAGGTTGGGGGCACTTTTCCAGGGGTCTTTGTGGAAGATTTTTCTGACATATTCTTCTGCCCGGGAGATGCCGGAGTATTCTGGGGCACATTCGATGAAAGACTCTCTTTGGCACTGGATTTCGCTCTCTTTGGAAGGAACGCATCAACCATGAATTTCTTTCGCATCTCTTCAACGATCTCCGGTTTGCGCATTGCCATCATCGATTCGGTGGAATCATTCTGTGAGAGAATATTCAGGCTTCCATAAAAAACAAGTGAATTGTCAAAGAACGCAATTTTTTCATGGAAATTTTGTGACAGACCGTTATTTTGTGTCGGGGTGACCATCTCAATACCCACCCGCCGGCACTCTTCTGCAAGAGCATATGTTCCCTCTACTTTGGCAAGAGAACCCTGATCCTTTGGTTCCCTTACAATACATACAATACGCACCTCACGGGATATCGCCTGACGGAAATCGTCCATGAGCTGAGATATACGGTACCGGGTCATGAACGGACTGAAGATCACAATATGCTCTTTTGCGTTCCTCACTTCCTCTGCAAAAAGTGGATAAAACGACTGTTCATCCCATAATGAACATTCAGAGGCATTCGCAAGGGATAACTCTGTGCCAGTATCCGGAGTGAGGGCACCACCACTCAGGGGTAGTATATCTTCAGGTCCAGTGACGAAACCTGAATCCTGCAGATCCTGAATCAGTCTGATCACTGCATCATCAGGCCCGAATTTTTTAAAGCAAAACCTGCTGTTCGCGATCATAATGAACTTCCCTTCCGCACGTGATATGGCAACATTCAGGAGACGTCCCGCTCCCGAGTTTGTCCATTTGCCCTGCATAAACCGTGTGCCGGTGCCTTCTCCTTCCACAGTATCATAAATAATACATTCACGCTCATTCCCCTGGAATTTATGAACGGTAGCAGCCATCGCCTTCTCATGGGGAATGCCAGCACTTTCCAGCATCGTTGTGATCAGTTCACTCTGTGGTTTATAAGGTGCAATAATTCCAACGGAGGCAGTGCCACCCTCCAGAATCTGTCTGGTGAGTTCAGTCGCAATCATCGCATGATAGAGATTGATCTTCGACGAACCGGGACGTTTAGACCAGGGATTCAGAGATGATGTATCGATGAGCACAGCAGGTTCATCTGCAAAGGGTAGATAGGAGGCAATGAGCTCCTTTTGCGGAATGATTAGATTTCCTGTCTTCAGCATCCCGCGATACATCGGGCCGTTTATAAGTGCTGCAATATTTGGATGCATCCTGAACTGCTCATCCAACATGACAAGACGTGTATCAGGTATTCCATTGTTTGCCGCTTCCTGGATGCCCGCCTGGTCAAAGATACTCCGCGAAAGCCATTTTTTGGCGATCTCCCCCTTACACTGTGATATCGGAGATAACTGGCGAAAATCACCGGATACGATATAATGGGTCTCTTTGGTGAGCCCGGCTGCAAAATACACCGCAGGCAGCTGTGCCATGCTTGCCTCATCAAGAATCATGACATCAAATGCATCAGAGTGAAGGTGGGAATCGGCAAACACTTTTGAAAGTGTGCATCCGACAACCGCAGCATTCGGCAGAATAGATTCATGAACGTCATCAATCTTTTTTTCCAGTCCCCTGATTTCGTTCTTATGAACCGAGATTTTCTCCTCTAATGGGCGCATATGGGCGCGAAGCAACGTAGAGCTGATGGTTGCAGGAAGGGTAATATTCTTCTCTTTTGCCTCCTCTCGGATAGCAGATACAGCCGTATTTAATCTCATTGTGGACAAGGCAATATCATTTTTGGATTGTGCATACGCGACGTTAAGTGTTCTCTGTTTTTCTTTGTATGCCGTGTGCTGCTGGACACTGGCATCAATATCTGTCTGAATCCTCTCTGTTTTATCACCGGATAACAGACGGGAGAAAAATCCGGCATTTTTCGCATCAGTGAGATCTCTTTTAAGTTCTTCAGTTCTTTTCAGCTGATTTGATTCTTTCCCCTTTATCGTTTTCAGTTCCTTTTCCAGACGTGTTACTTCAGTTTTTTTCTTTTCCATGGCCTGCTTCCTGGTCTCAAGCTGGCGGACAGATCCTTTAAACGAAGTCCGTTCAAAAAAATCAAGATTATTCTGTAGATCCGAAATTTTAGATTCTATCCGGGCAATTTCATCAAGGTAAACTTTTGCCTTTTTCTCCGTGATACGCTCAATACTCAGATCCAAAAAGGCCAGATCATTTTTTGACGACTTGCCATACCGGACAATCTTACCATCCTCTACATACCGCTGCGAGAAAGGGTCTTCGATATATTTTGATAGAACTTCATCAACTGCAAGGTTGGTATGGGAGGTCAGCAGTACTCGCTTGCCTGCAGAGACCAGGTGCTGAAGAATCACGGTCAGCGTACGGGTCTTTCCTGTTCCCGGGGGACCCCAGATGAAGGTGACTTCCTTTGAGAGAGAGTGCCTGATTGCATCCATCTGACAGGCATTCGGTGGAAACCCACTAACCATAGAGATATCCAGATGTATTGGCTCTTCCAGATTCCCCGGTTCAACAAATCCGAAGATTTTGCTGCATCCCTCTTGATTGAACGCAAGGGATCTATTATCATCGGATAAGAGGGATTCGAGTCTTTTAATGAGCATTTCTGCCAGCTGATTCTTCTTTGGACTCAGCCCAATTTCCCGGATTCTCTCCCCAAAATCTCCCTCCAGACTAATATCTGCTGAATCCTCTGTGACACCGACAATTTCGGCCTCACAATCAGCACGTCCAATCCGACATTCACAAATTACATTCGCTTCAAGATGAGTCTCTTTATCCAGAACAAACCGGTATATCCGATTCATTCCAGATTCAAATAGCAATTTTCCGTTCTTTAAAACAATTTCAGAACGATTTGACCCTGCTGCCTCTTCAATCTCTTCTGTCAGGGCAGCGATGAATGCATTAATCTGAACTGATTTATCCGGAGAACCTGTGGTTCCTCTCCATCCGATATACTTCTGAACCATTTTATCTCCTCATATCCCAGAACTGTAGTTAATTATAAATAGAACAAATAATGCACAATAAATCTGTATTCCTGCTTTAAATTAAGATTAAATACAAATATATATAGCGATTTACTCGTAATTTTAAAATCCGCCCGATATATACGAAGATTTGCAGAGATATTTTAGCAATTCTTCGTTTTTGTAGTACCAAAAAGAGATCATCACTGATATTATCAGCAAAAAGTAATCAGGAAAAAGGATGTGCTCGCCGTAATCACCACCGGCGGGGGAAAATCAATCTGTTATCAACTCCCATCTGTGCACCTGAACGGGGTATCAATCGTTATTTCCCCCTGATGGCACTAATGAATATGAAGGGGCACTACCTCTGATAAATCTCCGGTCTGATAAACAAAAACAACAGGTATCAAAACAGGATTTCAGGGTAGACCACAGACACCTGCCGGTGGCTCCGGCCACCATTGGTAAAAAAATAATACACCTGTGAACCTAACCGTTCCGGATCTTCTCTTCTGCTGCTTCCAGCGTATTTTTCAGTTCAACTTCACGAAGTGGTTTTATGATATAGCCCAGTGGATCCATATCCAGTGCCCGCGACCGCATCTTCATATCCGAGTAGGCAGTGATAAAAATAACCGGTACTGAGAACTGATCCCTGAGCATCCCGGCTGCCTCAATCCCATCCACCTCTCCTCTCAGACGGATATCCATGAGTGCGATGTCAGGGTGCGTGCGGGAGGCAATGTCAAGCGCCTCTTCTGCGGAATCTGCAACACCGCATACCTCATACCCAAGCTTCTTTACCCGGTGCTCAATATCCATCCCGATTATTGCATCATCTTCAACAACCAGTACCCGCATGTTTTCTTCCATATCAGTACTCCTTTGTCAATGAGCCCGGTTTCTCATCCCGTTCAATAAACTGGATCATATAACTAGTCCCGTTTGTATTTGTGATCTCCATTGTCCCGTTCAACTGGCGGTCAACCAACGTGGAAACCAGCATCAGCCCGATGGACTGCTCATCACCTGCGCGGTATTTGTCCCCGATGCCGATACCATTGTCCTTTACCGAAACAACAACACGGTTCCCGTCATCTTTCACAATAGTTAGTGCAATATATCCCTCACGCCCATCCGGGAAAGCATGTTTTATCGCATTCGTGACCAGTTCAGAAATGATAAGCCCAAAAGAAACTGCGGTATCGAGACCTATCAGGACACCCGGAGCGTTCACAGAGTAGTGGATCTGGTCCTCCGGAACCCGGTAGGTGACAAAGAGTGACTCCACCAGTTCGTTCACATACTCCTCCACTGCAATATGCATATGGTCAGGAGAGTTATGCAGGTTATCGTGAACCAGTGCAAGGGCCTCGATTCTGCTCTGCGTCTGCTGCACAATCCGTTGTGCATCCGGATCCTGCACTTCTGATGTCTGAAGGTTAATAAGGCTTGAAATCACCTGCAGGTTATTTCTGATACGCTGGTGAATCTCAGTTAAGAGCTGTTCTTTCTCTGCAAGTGCGTATTTAAGATCCTGTTCTGTACGTTTTAGGTCTGTGATATTCTCGAGAATAACCGTAGCACCCGGTTGCCCATCATCAAAGACCGTGGGAATCATCTTGATTAAAAACGAGAAGTCCTCTCCATCTGCTTCCCACCAGAGTTCACGGGAGAGATCCTGACCACGGAGCACCTCCTCAAAGATATGCGGATCTATGGCATCGGTCAGCACCGGAAGTTCACGGTCCTGAACTGAGATGCCGAGAAGTTCCTCCCGCGGGTAACCGGAGAAATCAACATAATTGTCATTAAGCTGCACAATCTTCAGATTTGCATCAAGGACAATGATACAGTCAGAAGAAAAGTCAAGCATTGCAGAGATGGGCACCCGCTGGGAAAGGAAATATACCTTGGCGACCCCCACCGACCGCATATCAACATGCCCGGAAACGAGAAGCATATTCAGGTATTTTGAAACCGAATTCCGGTTCATATTGAGAATCCGGGAGATATCCGTGATGGAAAGCCCCCGTGGTTCATTCTTCAGAAGCTCTTTTACCCGTGAAAGCTCCCGTTTACTCTCGTCAATTTCCAGTGCCATACCAAACCCTCTGTACGGATAAATATATCAGTTCCTGCTATATAATGCTGCCCTCATTTGATATGCAATACTAAATATATATCGTATTTGTTATCAACTGCAGTAAATACTACAGAATATTCTCCCCATATAGTATTGACCAGGATTATCTGAAAATATCACGTGCATTTAATATGAAAGAAACAATGGATATATATGGAGGGTATATGGAGAACCGAAAGGTCCACCGAAACCGATAATAACTGGCACCTTAATTTCTGGATCGCAGTTATCCTCACATTCAGTATCATCTCAGTTGTCATTATTCTCTATGGCATATCTATCGGGATCACAAACCTGACACCATATCTTTTTCTTATTCCCATCATCTTTGTCGCCTACCGTTTTCCTGAACGGGGCATTTCCTTCTCACTTATTGTTGGGATTCTCAATATGCTCCTGCACTACCCGTTCATCGCGATCCTTGCAGAGCCCTATCTCATCTTTGTCAATTCCATTGTGCTCGTAGGAGCGGGTGTTGCAATATCCCTTCTCTCAGGGGAGGTAAACAAGGAGAAAGCATGGTATGAAGCAATTTTTACCACCTCACAGGCAGGTATTCTTCTCCTTGAACACCCCCCCCTCATCATCAGTGAAGTGAACAGCCGTCTTGAACGGATGCTTGCCTACTCTCCGGGTGAACTACAGGGAGCACACCTCGCCCGCATCTGGAAGGACACAGATGAGATGGAGATATTCTTCTCCGCCATCTCAGATGTCCGGTCTGCAACAGATGTGGAGACACGGTTCCTCCGCAAAAACGGAGACGAGGTTGTAGTGCTGCTCTCTGTCGGCAATGGATATGGCAAATCTTTAGTACTCACCGTGAGTGATATCACCGCCCGAAAAATCGCTGAGAAGGAACGTGAACAGGAGCGTCTGCGTTCCCAGACCTACCTCAACACTGCAGGGGTGATGCTCTTTGTGATACGGGCAAACCACACCATCGGACTTGCAAACCGACGGGCAGCTGAAGTGCTCGGGAAAAATGAATCCATGATCACCGGCCACGACTGGTTCTCCACCTTCCTGTCAGAAGATATTCGTGACGATGAAAGCCACCGATTCAACCAGATACTCTCCGGAAAACCGATATTAAATGATTCATTTGAATACCCTGTCCTGACCCCAAGAGGAGAACGGATTATTGCCGGCCATTTTACGGTTCTCCGGGACGACAACATGCTTGCCAACGCTGTGCTCTACTCTGCAGATGACGTCACCGAGGCACGGAGAATGCAGGAGGAGATACGCCTCTCGGAGGCAAACTACCGCACCCTCTTTGAGATTGGTGGTGCAGCTACCGCTATTCTGACCCGGGAGGGGGTTCTGACTCTCATCAATACCCGATTTGAACGCCTCAGTGGTTATACCAAAGCGGAGGTGGAGGCCCGGATGCAATGGTGGGATTTTATCCCTGGTGAGACCGGAGGAGAGGGAGGAGAAGAAACACCGGAGTCCCCTGACATACAGTGGCCTCCGGAAATCGAAGCTGGCCGGATGCCCGCAATGCAGCCACGGGAATATGAAGTACAGTTCATGGTTCGGGACGGGACATACCGTGACGTGATCTGCTGGACCTCATCCATTCCCGGAACTGACCAATATCTCGCCTCTATTCTGGACATCACTTCACGCAAACAGGCAGAGGATGAACTGCGGCGATCCCTGCAGGAAAAGGAGGTGCTCTTAAAGGAGGTGCACCACCGTGTCAAGAACAATATGCAGGTCATCTCCTCTCTCCTCTCCCTGCAGTCAGACTCAATTACTGATCCGGAGAGCCTGGAGCGCCTTCGGGAAAGCCAGAACCGGATCAAATCGATGGCACTGGTGCATGAATCCCTCTACCAGTCTGAAAACCTCGCATCCGTCGATCCGGCAGGATACCTCAGAAACCTGGCATCAGAGGTGATATCCTCATACTCTTTGGAAACCACCATCACCGTAGAGTTCTCCATCATGGTTCACGCAATGGATCTCAACACTGCCCTCCCCTGCGGCCTCATCGTGAACGAACTCATATCTAATTCCCTGAAGCACGGATTTAAAGGAAGAACAGAGGGAATAATTACCATCGGACTGGACGAAACCGATGGCGAGTATATCCTCTCAGTCCGCGATGACGGGTGCGGGCTGCCTGCTGACTTTGATATCACCATTCTCGAATCCCTGGGCATCAAACTCATAAATGTCCTCACCCGGCAGATGCGGGGAACGATAGAAATAGAGATAGGGGATCCGGGCGGTTCGTTTATCTTCCATATCCCCAAGACTGATCAGGCGTAACACTGTTACCTCCTCCCACACACTCACACCTTTCACCTATTGTACGTGCAAAAAATAGATTGCTGCAGCACACCCCTTGCCGGGCATTGCCTATGGTGCAGTTGTGTCTGCACCAAGGCGTTTCAGAAAGAGCAGATGGAGACGGAGGTCTCCACCCAATTCGGGGTGAAAAGATAGTGCCATATGCGGGCCCTGGACGGCACCCACGACACGGTCGGCATAACAGAGCGGCACTGCCTCCGGTCCGACTGAGGTAATGACAGGCGCCCGGATGAAGTAACCACAGAAGGGCCTCTCATCACCGATTATCGTGACTGCCATTTCACAGGAGTCACGTTGGCGGCCGAATGCATTCCTCCCGACCGTGATGTCCATGATACCAAGCGGTTCGACCCGTGGATCATCGACTTCCCGGCCGATAAGAACCATCCCCGCACAGGTTGCAAAGATGCCTCCTTTGAATGCACGGAGCGGGCCATACATTTCATTTTTTCGGAGCAGACGGGAAATGGTGGTAGACTCCCCACCCGGAAGTACAATCACATCACAGCGTGGGATATCCATTGCCCGACGGAAGGAGAAGACCTCTCCTTCCTGCCCTGATGCGGAGAGCGCAGCCTTAAATGCCATGATATGCTCAGAGACGTCGCCCTGCAGGGCACAGACACCGATATTAATTCCCACGGAACCGGAGCACCTCGCTTTCCGGTATTTTGTGGATATCGAGGCCCGGCATCGCATTACCAAGGCCGCGGGAGACCTCTGCAATGACAGATGCATCGTCATAGTGATTTACCGCCTCAACGATGGCTAACGCCATCTCTGCGGGTGTTTCTGACTTGAAGATGCCTGAGCCCACAAAAACGCCGTCACAGCCGAGCTGCATCATCATCGCCGCATCACAGGGTGTTGCAATGCCACCTGCAGAGAAATTTACGACAGGCAGACGGCCACGGACAGCGCAATCCTTCAGGATCTCGAACGGTGCCTCAATGGCCCGTGCCCGGGCGGCAATCTCAATATCGTCCATGCCCTGCAGTTCGTGAATCCCGGATGTGATCGCACGCATGTGCCGTACTGCCTCCACCACATTGCCGGTGCCGGCCTCACCTTTGGTCCGGATCATCGCAGCACCCTCGTTGATACGACGGCACGCCTCACCAAGATTGCGTGCACCGCAGACGAAGGGTACCGTGAATGCGGTCTTCACAATATGGTAGTCCTCATCTGCCGGTGTCAGCACTTCAGACTCATCGATCATGTCAACGCCCAGTGCCTCAAGCACCTGTGCCTCGACAAAGTGTCCGATACGTGTCTTCCCCATCACCGGGATAGATACGGAATCAATTATTTCCAGGACCTTTGCCGGATCTGCCATACGGGCAACTCCGCCAGCCTTGCGGATATCAGACGGAACACGCTCAAGTGACATCACTGCAACAGCGCCTGCCTCTTCTGCGATCATTGCCTGTTCTGCATTTACAACATCCATGATGACGCCGCCTTTCTGCATTGCTACAAAGCCTCGCTTCACAAGTTCAGTCCCGAACCTGAGCTCTTCAAGTTTCATTGTCTGTACGTCTTGTCATGAAACCGCAATAAATACATGGTCAGGGACATCCCCGTCTCTCTGTGGGGGGTCTCTCTTTAAGGAAAAAAGAGAGAGAGAAGAGCGCCGCCCATAAAGAGGAACCCGGTGCAGATGATGGCGCTAATAACCGTTGCCCCACGAACCGCAGAGACAATGGCCGGCCCACCTTCCTGAAGGCTCTTTTCACCATCACCGATGGTATAGACACCCGGTTTCACAAAGGCAGTCCCCGTTCCCCCGGTAATGAGCGCCATCGTAATGCCACCATTATACCCCGGGCGAAGGTGTGCATCACGGCGCATACACCGCCAGGCCGCACCGGCACGTCCAAAGGGAAGAAACCAGAGAAGAAGACAGAGACCGGCAAACCGTGCGGGGAGGTAACAGAGCACATCGTCCAGACGGGCCGGGAACCAGCCAATATACTGACGGTGGTCACGATACCCAAGCATCGCGTCCATCGTATTCGCAGCACGAAAGGCAGCGGCCCCGGTGAGACCTGTCAGGGTAAACCAAAAGAGCGGGCCTATAATCGCATCCGTGAGGTTCTCCGCCATTGACTCATAGGCAGCAGAGAGGACTTCCTCATCACTGAGGGTGCCTGTGCTGCGCGAGACAAGCATCCGCACCTCATCCCGGCCACCACCGCAGGAAAGCCCGCGTTCCACGGCTGCAACATGTTCCTCAAGAGATCGCCACCCCACAGTCAGGGAAAGGAGGGCTGCACCTACAATGAGATAGAACATGGGTGGCAAAAAGCGCGATACCAGATAGAATGGTAGTGAAAAGAGAAAAACGGTACACAGGCAGCAGAGCGCACCGTACATCTGTTCTCCTGCCGGAGAAAAACGCCCGGGTACTCCCCACCACCCGATGAACCGTCCCAGCCAGGCGGTTGGGTGCCACCTATTTTGGGGGTCACCTGCGGCACGATCAGCCCCAAGAGCCACCCAGAGTATTACCGGTTCGAGAACCATGCAACAATGACACCGAGGAAAAGAAGCACGAAGGCACTGTAATTATAGACGATTGACTCCTCAATAAACCAGAGAATATAGAGAAGCAGGGAGAGCCCGATCGTAACAACTACCGGGAGGATATTGCCTATTGAGAAGGAAGACATACCACCTCTGCCATCGTCCGGATCGGGAAGATCCGGACTATCGGTGAAGGTCTCTTCCACATCAGGCCTCACGACTTCTATGAGCGTTTCTTCACACTTTGTCCCATAGCCAACGATCACCTGCAGGAAGAATTCCCCCGAAGGTGCATACTCCCGGATGGGGATGGAAAACTCTTCAGAATCCGGGACATAGATGTTTGCATGAAAAAAATCAGCGAACGAGGAGGCGTTAATGGCCTTCAGTGTCAGATGAATCGGTGAACCATGGTTGATAAACCGGATGATAAGGTTAGTCCCGGGATCAACAATTGTCTTTTGCGGTGCATCAACCGCGTTTATCTGCCGCCTGTTCAGATGGATTTCACAGATACCTGCCATACAGTGCCACTCTCCCCATAATGAATATTACTGGTCCAATTTCTTTTCCTGCGGGAGGAGATTTGGAATCCCCTCCGCAATAGGATAATTAATGCCACATGCGTCACACCGGAGAACGCCGGTGATGATATCGGTGGTTTTCCCTTCTGTTTCCATCGTTTTGAACGCGGTCAGCACAAGATCTCCCCTGCATACCGGACAACAGAGGATCTCAATTGTTTCTGTCTTCATATGATATTCACCGTATATCGATGATCTGGGTCATCTCAGGCCCTGTTGAAATGAGTTTTACGGGAACCCCTATATCTTCTTCTGCCTGCCGGATGAAAGCGAGCGCCTTCTCGGTCAGCTGGCTGTACTCGGTTGCGCCGTAACATGCCTCATCGACATTGTCAATACCAGTGATAGCACCGATGGTGCATCCGTTGATCATCGCAGAGTAGCGCGCCATCTTCCCATCCCAGCAGCCGATACGGCGTTCGCGGTGGGTGACGGTTCCAAACTCTTCGATACCAAGTGCGTGGGACTCCTCTTTGGTCATCTCGGTTCCGAATGGCCCTTCACCAACACGTGTTGGATAGGCCTTGAAGACGACAATGACATCGTCAATCCGGGTCGGCCCGACACCATTGTCAGCCGCAATCTGAGACGCCGAGGTGTCTTTTGAGGTGACGAAGGGATAGGTTCCGAAATAGAGGGAGATGCCAAACCCTTGTGTTCCTTCCAGAAGAACCGTCTCACCACGGTCCAGGGCATTATTGACCTCCTGGGCAGCATCGATGATATACGGTGCAAGTTCGGGCACATCCTTTGCCTGTGTTGCAACCCGCTGCACCCGGTCGACATTCGCAGGCCCGCACCCGGTTCCGGTGGAACCAATGGTCTTAGAAAGGTGTTCATCAGTACGGTCCAGCGCAATATGCTTCTCCTCAATAATTGAGCAACGCCCGTCGATGAATATCCGCCCTTCAACCCCGACGTACTCTATTTCCTGTTTCAGGACTCTTGGATCGACCAGCACGCCTGTGCCGATAAAGAGACGTGCATCTGGAAAGACAAAACCTGATGGAATCATCCGCACGCCATACTCTTTTTCCCCGACTTTCACTGTGTGGCCGGCATTTGGACCGACTCCTCCCCGGGAGATGATGGACGGTTTGTCCTTATGGGCAACATGGGCAACGATTTTGCCTTTCCCCTCATCTCCAAAAAACCCACCGACGATGATTGTGCAGCTCATTATTCAATCAAATAACCATTGGAACACCGAGAACATAAACCTTACAATCAAATCCGGAAATCAGCCGGTAGCACTGATACATAAGTGGTTTCCAGTGGAAACGAAGGGGTCAGACCGGATCGAAATACTTTATCTGCCACATCCTGATACGTCGTACCGATGGGCCTGTCCCACCCGCCTGGATCACCACGTCATCACCTCGGATCATAGCAGGACTTCAGGCACTAAAAAGACTATTCAGGTCAGAATATCCGTCCTGTACCAGAGACCGGATAAATCGGGTTCCAGTGGAAGTAAGGGGGTATAGTGCTTATGCTCTCCCTGATTCCTGTACTCACACAATGATGATTTCCCGTGGAAAAAATGGGGCAGATTTGGGGGCGTTGCCCCATCACAATGACGTGGTAAAGGCCTCAATTCGCCTGATCGCCTCACGCAGGTCTTCGCGCGAGACCGCATAAGCACAGCGAAGGTGCCCCGCCCCGGATGGCCCAAAGACACTGCCCGGCACCACTGCCACATGTTGCTCCATTAAGAGTCTTTCGGCAAATTCAACGTCAGAAATGCCGAATTCCTTAACAGACGGGAAGGCATAAAACGCCCCGCGGGGCAAATGACAGGTGAGGCCGATGCGATTTAAGCCCCGGACAAAGAGGTTGCGGCGCATCTGATACTCAGTCACCATCTCCTCGCGGTCGAGGTCAGCGTTCTTCAGGGCACCAACCGCTGCGTACTGGCTCATGGTCGGTGCCGAGAGCATTACATACTGATGAATCTTGAGTGCCGCGTCACAGAGTTCTTTTGGAGCGCAGAGATAGGCAACACGCCATCCGGTCATCGCGTATGCCTTCGAAAATCCGTTGATGAGAATCGTGCGTTCCTGGAGACCATCTGCCTGAACCGCGCTTGTCATCTCACCATCGTAGGTCATCTCAGTGTAGATTTCATCTGATATTAAGAGCAGATCATGGTCACATATGACCTCTGCTATACCGCGATAGTCCTCCCTTGACATCACTCCCCCGGTCGGATTGTTTGGGAAGTTGCAGATGACAGCCTTTGACTTCGGGGTAATTTTCTCCATCAGGGCATCCGGGGTCAGCCGGAATTCATCCTCCATCAGGCAGGGCACCCGCACCGGCACGCCATCAGAGAGCATGACACCAGGAGAGTATGAGACATAAGAAGGATCGGCGATGAGAATCTCATCACCCGGGTCAGTGACCGCCCGGATGGCAATGTCGAGCGCTTCAGACGCACCGGTTGTGATGAGCATCTCATCTTCCGGGTGGTAGTGTACCCCGAAGCGCTTTGCCAGGTATCGCGATGTTTCAGTGCGCAGTTCAGGCAGACCACGGTTTGAAGTGTATGACGTCTGGCCCTGTTCAACGGAGGCAATGCCCGCCTCACAGGCAACCCACGGTGTTGCATAGTCGGGTTCGCCGACACCAAGCGAGATCACATCGTCCATCTCCTGCACGATATCAAAGAACCGGCGGATACCGGATGGTGGAATCGTGCGGGTTCGTGCTGAAATAAAATCTCTCATCATTACACCCTAAAATGAGAATAGGAGGCGTTCTCCCTCTTTTCTGTCGTATAGTATTCTCCCATTCTCCTTGTAGCTCTTCATCACAAGAATGGTACCGGTTTCACGAATCTGCTCCATCGGTGCAATCTGTTCTGAGACAAAACGGGTTATATCCTGGATATTTCTGCCGGTCACACGAATTTCAAAATCGTATTCACCACTGATAAGGCGCAGGGAACAGACCTGAGGAAAACGAGCGATGCGCTCTGCGATACGATCGTACCCAACGTCGCGCTCAGGGCTTACTTTCAGATTCACGGTCGCCGCTGCCACTCCTTCGCCTGCCTTCTCCCAGTCTATACTCGCACAGTAGCCGCGGATGATCTTGTCATCTTCCATGGCACTGACACGGTCTTTAACCTCAGCTTCAGTAAGGTCAGCGAGGTCAGCCACCTCACTCAACTCCTGTGTGCTGTCCTCTTCGAGAATACGAAGGAGCAGCCAGTCTTTGGCGTCCATGTTTTTATTCACCTGAATTATGTTTTAAAGCGAGATATATCAATCTGATTCAGACGTTCATCTGTAAAACGACCTTCCTGCTGAAGTGTCTCAAGAATTTTCTTCGTTCCGGCACCAAACCACATCTCTTTTGTCCGTCCATAGCGCCCGCGCGAAACAAGGCGTGCCTTAATGACACCGAGCATATCGAGTTCTGAGATGAGGTCAGTGATACGCCGGTGGGTAAGAACATCGAGATCGAGTGCCAGAGCAACATCGCGATAGACCTGAACCACCTCTCCGGAGGTGAAGACCTGTTTGTTCATTTCTGGAAAGAGCAGCATTGCATAGAGCACCGCCTTTGACTGGGTGGGCAGTGTCTTAACACATTCAATGAGGCTATCGGCTTCAATCTTGTTGCGGGCCTCACGAACGTGCTTTTCTGTGACTATCTCTGCATTCTTGCGTTCGGTAAGTTCACCGGAGACCCGCAGGAGGTCCAGCGCCCGCCGGGCATCCCCATGTTCCTGGGCCGCCAGTGCCGCACAGAGTGGGATGACATTCTCATCAAGAACATCTTCATTAAATGCATAATCAGCACGCTGCTGGAGAATATCTACAAGCTGCGGTGCATTATAAGGTGGGAAAACAATCTCCTCTTCTGAAAGAGATGAAAGTACCCGGTGATCCAGATAACTGGTAAAAAGGAGGTCATTGGAGATGCCTACAATACAGACCTTCGCGTTTTTCAACTCAGAATTGATACGCGAGAGGTTGTAGAGAGTCTCATCACCGGATTTTTTGACCAATTTGTCAATCTCGTCAAGTACGACGATATGGACACCACCAATTGCCTCAATGAGATTTTTGAGTTCCATATATACCTGGTCAGTCGGCCACCCGGTCATCGGGATGCTGGAACGTGGCCGATCAGACGAGCGCCCTTCGGTGTCTTCGAGAAGCGTCGCTATCTGTGCAAATACCCGGTACTGAGTATCGATGATTTCACAATTGAGATGCACAACATTGCATTCCACACCCACCGAGCCACATGCCTTCTCCAGTTCTGCACCGACATAACGGACAGAGGCCGTCTTTCCGGTTCCGGTCTTTCCGTAAATCAGAATATTTGACGGTGTTTCATTCCGGATGGATGGCGCAAGGATGGATGCAATTGTATCCATCTGCTCTTGCCGGTGTGGCAGTATCTGTGGGCGGTACGAGTGTCTGAGTACCTCCCGATTTTTGAAAATTGACCTATCTTTAAGATATTTCTGAAAAAGTCCTATTGAAGAATTCTGGTCCTCTTCGGATGAATCCTCTACTCCTTCACGGTTTCCATATATTTGATCGGATGTATCATTATCGTTCCCCATTTGAATCCGTCACCTCCCCATGCGGTATTTCCATTGGATATATGTATCTGGATGGGACCTATACTAAAGGTATCTGAATTGGTTTGTCATCGGAAAGTACGAAGGTGGACAGAAACAACCGGGAAACAGAGTGAGATCCGTACCAAGGTCGGCAAATACTGAGATATTTTCCAGCTATTCTGAAAATGTGTGGCCTTTCCGCTACAATATCAGATATATAACACACAACAGCTGCCACATTAAGTACGGGAAGGGGGACCGACATTTATATGGGATTATATGGAATTATTTCAACCAATTATTAACCATCTGTCTATCATTTGCCGACAAAATTTCACTCAAAATGGCCTATTTAAACCAAAAAATTGTGGTTTGGGTATTTTATTTCAGGATCACCTTTTTCCCCGGTAGGAAATCCCGGACTTTAAGGAGGAACTGATGAGACAGGACAGATGGATTATGAATTGATAAATGCTAGATAATGAATACAGGTTCAGAGGCTGTTGCATGATCTGTTTGCTGTAGACAATGAGGACAATTGGACTGCAAAACGACCTATATTTTGTGTTTATAGTCAAAGACCAAACATTTAGGAAATAATTGGTCTTGATTATGCAATTACGGACGTAATTTTGAAATAACTAACTTAAATCGCGTTTTTCGATTTCTCTTACTTCATAAAAGTGGCGTTCGTAACTATAATTGTCACCGAAGTATAACTTATTACCCTTATTTAGTAACAAAATTCATTCGTGCAACAGCCTCCAAACATATGATAGATAGATCACGAAGAGGAAGATATTCATCATACCGCATTTTTTTTCTATTCCTTTCTTGTCTTTTTATAGTGAAACACTTTATTTTTTTTCTTTAATGTCATAACAATCAAAATTGTGTTAGATTTAAAAATAAGGTTCAAATTATCGGTTATTAGAAAAAAGTTTATTTTTTTATAGTCTTAAAATTTGGTTACACCCCTTTGTTTCCACTGGAACATTGAAAAAACTGATGATTTTGTAAAAATGTAATAATATCCCTCTAAATCAGTAAAGAATCGAAAAAAATGAATGTTTTCCAAAAATTTTTCCTTCTTTTTCAATTTTGTGGGCCCCACCCCTTAATTTCCACTGGAACTGAAAAATTTGTATGGGAGAAAAGCAGACATGCTTTTAAAATTACAACAAGAAAAGCCATTTAGTGATCTCTTTTTCATAATATATAAAGTACTTCAATAATGTACAACAAGGTTTGGAAAAGGTAGTTGAGCAACAAAAATGATCATAAAAGTACAGATCTGCAAAAACAGGATTTTTTTCCAAAAAAAGTCTCAATTTGTCTGACATTTTGATAAAATGGTCTACCACCAATTTTCTTTTCCAGTGGAAATTAAGGGGTCTCCCCCAACATTTAGTTATATAAAAATGAATATGGATCAAAACTGTTACAAAAATAAAAAACAAATGTTTTCAAAAATCATATTTTGAGCAGAATATAAGAGATATAATGATTATTTCAATGTATGCAGCTTAAATTTCCAGCATAGTTCTTTAATAATGACCCTTTTTTAAAAAATTCCACAGGAACTGAAGGTCTCTCTAAATTCCTTTCTCTAACAAAATATTTAGTCACAATATTCAATTTATTTCCAAATTTCCAAATTTCCAAATTTTTTTTTCGTTTTCATTTTATTTCATTTTTTATTCTTCTTTTCTTTCTCCCTGCCATTCAGAGCACTTTCTTTTCTTATTATTAATCGTCAAAAAAATCCGTATTATCATCTCTAGATCACTCTTCCTCTGTCTTCCCTTTCGCTGATCTGAGATCATAAATCATAGATTACAGCAAATGCCCTTAAATATCTCACAATCTGCCCCAAAAAGATCTAATATTTTCCAATGTGTGAAGCAAAACAGGAATGTTATCTATAATCTCACAAATTACTGACACAGGCAGAATTCATCATACGTTGCCCTAATGATGAAATAAACAACAACCGGGGGTTTTAATGTCCAATTTGATCATTTGCCATTAGAAATGAGCGAAAGGGAAGTATAAAGCAAAAGAAAGGGGCATAACAACAGTCTACATCGACCCGGCTTATACGTCACAAACATGCCCCCGATGTAAACATATCAGCAAGAACAACAGACACAGGAAATCATTTGTTTGTGAATGTTGTGGATTTGCTCTTCACGCTGATCTTATTGGTGCCCGGAACA
>JAUVCV010000057.1 GCA_030595665.1 Methanogenium sp. | reverse complement strand
GGAGATCAATTATCGTCACAAAATCAGATGGGATCTGGATCAATGGGTGCTTAATCTCTTAGTTTCTTGATGAATTTGAGATATGTCTGCGAAATACCGTTAATTCAAACTGCTTTTCTTAACAAGGGTGCGAAATCAGAAGTTTAAGGGTTTGGTATGGGGGATATGATCCCCTGCATACACTCTACTCTGCAGAAAGTGCTACAATCGGGTTAAGCCCGGCGGCTCTTTTTGCAGGATATACTCCTGAAAGCAGACTGATACCCGTCCCGATTAAAATTCCGAACGGGACATACATCAGCGTCGATGGCTCAAGCAGGTACTGCGCACCCCCCATTACAAGATAAAGGATCAGAGCGCTGATCAGCAGACTCAGCAATACACCGATAACAGATCCCACAACCCCGAGGATAAGAGCCTCGTACAGGAATATTTTCCTGATTTCCGGCTTCTGAGTTCCGATACTCCGAAGAATGCCAATCTCCTTTACCCGTTCATTCACGGACATCAGCATCACATTGAATATGCTCACCGCAGCGACGATCAGGGATATGCCGCCTATCGCCATGACAAAAAGTGACACCATGCCAATGGCTGAATTAACAACATCAAGGAATGCACGAGAATCATAGATTGAAACAACATCCTTTCTCTGGTTGAGGCGTTTGCCAATCGAATCCTTAACTGCATCGATATTTTTGACATCTGCTATCTGTACAATCACACTGCTGTATTCATTATCTCCGCCGTAGGTTGAAAAATACCATTTGTCGGAAGCTATTACTGCATTATCAGTTGACACCACTCCGGTGAAACCGGAATTCTTAACAATACCTATAATCCTGACTTTTTTTGCATGTTCATCAAAACCGATGGTAATCCGGCTGCCAATTGTTAAATCGTAGGTGTCTGCAAATTCTCTTCCTACAACGACTCCTTCAGAACTTTTAACAAATTTCCCTTCCTCAAGCTCAAGAAGCCCGGGGAATTGATATGGTTTCAAACCATATATGCTGGCAAAACCTTCCTTTGAACCCACAGTGATCGAGTCAAACCCTGAATTAAGCGGGATTACATCATTCTGCCCGGCTGAAATCTGTATCTGTTTCAGCTGCTGTGCAGTAATCCTGTCCGGATCATTACTACTGCCCGGACTGGGTGAGATGGTAATGGTATTCACCGAGTCTGAAAGTTCATTGGAAACAGATGCCTGGAGAGATGCCCCGAGAATTCCCATTGTGGTGATCGCAAGGACACCGATGATAATTCCGATAATCGCAAGTGCAGACCGGAGGAAATGGAGCTCAAGATTCCGCTTTGCCAGATCAAAATAAAGGGATGAGAAGATCATTGTAGAATATCACCATCCGAGATCACAATTGTCCGGTCGGCATACGCTGCCGTATTCGGATTATGCGTTACCATAACAACAGTCCGCCCCTGTTCATTCAAATCCGTGAGTAATTTCATGATTGAGAGCCCGGTTTTGGAATCCAGGTTGCCGGTAGGTTCATCACAGAGAATGATTGCGGGATCGTTTACCAGTGCCCGTGCAATTGCCACCCTCTGCTGTTGTCCGCCGGAAAGTTCTGTCGGCGTATGGGTGATCATTGCACCTTCAAGGCCGACCATCTTCAGCAGTTCTTCAGGTCTGCCGGACGTATCCCGCTTTTTGTGCTTTATGACAAGCGGATATTCTACGTTTTCATATGCGGTTAGGAGCGGGATCAGGTTGAATTTCTGGAAGATAAAACCTATTTTGTCCCTTCTGAGTTCTGTTAGTTCATAATCCGTGAGATTTTTTGTATTTTTGCCGTCGATTATCAGATCACCGGAAGTGGGTATATCAAGACATCCGATCTGGTTTAGAAGTGTGGATTTTCCTGAACCTGATGAACCCATAATGGCCAGAAATTCACCCTCTTCAACATCAAGGGAGAGGTGGTTCAGTGCCACCATGTCCCCTGCCGGAAGCGGGTATATTTTGGTCACATCTTCCAGCCTGATGACTGGATTACTGCTCATTTGATTCACCATTTATTTTTTCTTCAGTTCGGGCAGCATGCCTTTTTTCCAGGCATATAATCCGCCAAGGACTGCCAGCAGAAGCACTATCGGGATCCACGGGAAACTGCCTGCTGAATTATTCGGGTCATTTTCTGTCATTTTTGCCGGTGCATATCCCAGGTCGATGTAACTTGTTTTGGTAAACAAATTCCCATCCCCGTCCTTTGATTTGGCAAGTAGCGGCACACTGCCCCCGTCATTTGCCGTAAAGGTGATTTCAAAACTTGAGAAGTCGTCCGGCTGGAGTGTTCCGACCACATATACGGGGAATGAACCGGATGGTTCAGCCGTGTCCCCTGCAGTTACCTGCACCGATTTCGCATCTTCCAGTCCGACATTCGTAATGTCACCGTTTACTTTGTATTCTGAACCCACGTGGGTAACTTCTATGTTGTTAATCACCAGATCCGCATCTTTTTTGCCTTCACCGAGCGTTATCGGGATGGCAAGGTTTGTTGTGTGGTGATTCATACCATTGCGGTAATCGATGTCAAACGAGAGATCGCCGGAATGGATCGGAGTGATTTCAAAGGTACCTGTAGCAGACTGATCGGATTCAATCTGACCGATGAACACGCTGGTCTGGACTGAATCAAAACAATCTCCGGAAGGCGTAACAGTGACACCATTGGCCGCGTTTTCACGCGGGTTTCCGATTGTCAGTTTAATGGTACATTTTTTCCCTTCGGAAAATGAGTCCGGCATATCTGTTAGCGATACTGAAAGTCCGGAATTATCAACCCGCACCGGTATCTCATAGTTCAGACTGCCTTCTTTATTCAGGTCAAGGTAGAAACGTGGATAATATATCCCTTCCCCGGATTTTGTATGGATGGTAAAGGTAAATTCCATTTTGTTTCCGGGTCCAAGTGTCCCGACTGAGTTGTAGATGCTGTCACCCATTATTTCGAAATCATTGCTGTAGAGTTTTGCGCGACTGATGCCGACACCACCGTTCCCGCTGTTTGTTACCTCAACTTTCAATGTGGCGGTATCGCCATTCATCAGAACCTGGGGGTCTGTCTGTATTTTTGTTACGGAAATTTGTCCCGAGTAGGTTTTTGTGTCGTCGTCTGCACATACAACTCCTGTAAAAAGGGCAAAGAGTAGTAGTACGGTCAATATTATTTTTTTCATGATACGCTCTGGTTGATATGTAAATCAGTAGTTTGTGTAAAACATGTTTTACATTTTGGAATATATGTTTTACTAATGCTGCACAATTTCAGAATGATCAGAAGCATCCGGATGAAAAACCGGTCAACCTCACAAAAAACAACCAAAAGGGGGGGGGAAGTCCTTAAAGATATGAATTTGAAGACACTACGGGGCATATGGTATCTGACTTATTCTTCAGTTGTTCTGTGGTATTGGGGACAGAAGCGCATTCATGCGGTATATCGGGGGGGGGAGGGGTATCGGGTCATCTATTCAGGGCCGAAACTGATAATAATCTCATCGATTCTCATGTTTCGAATGGGCTTTCACAAGGACTGAATGCAGCATTCAGGCATCCAAAAAAGTGTAGGATGATATCGGGAAAATGGCCGGATTTTTATGACGAGGTTCAATTTTGAGATTATTGCTGTTCATAGATGAATATGTCATCAATTTTAACGTGAAAGAGGTTGGCAATCCTGAACGCAAGTGAAAGCGACGGGTCATATTTTCCTTTCTCAATTGCAAGGACAGTCTGCCGGGTAACGCCAAGTTCTTTTGCAAGCTGTTCCTGTGTGAGGTCGTTCATTGCCCTGTACACTTTTATATTGTTTTCCATGCCGCACTTACATCCCGTATTTTATAGTGTAATAGATAAAGAACGCCAGATATATCAGCAAAAAAATTGCGATATCAGAGAAGATGCTGAAGGCTTCTGTGTAGATTTCAGGATCATGTAATAAAATACCCATTGATGCGATAAGGAAGCCTACCACCAGGAATATGATCATCATGGTCTGGAGTGTTCTCACCGAAGCCTTTTCGGATATAAGCGTAGTCCTTTCATCCATTATTTTTAGATTGGGGTTTCTCCAGATTGTGTATATGATAAGTGCGCCTCCAATGAGCATAGCCAGTGTCACTTCGGGATAACTGAATGGGGGAAATACATAAAAAAACACGATTTCCAGTAGTATGATGAGGGCCAATACCAGTTTGAACTTTATTCGATTCATTTAATCACTGATTGGGTTTTTTGTATACATGTATACTAAAGAATATCTTTTTTGGTTTTGTTCGTGCCACTCGGGAGACCCGGGTGACCGGCATTGATCCTTTGTGGTTCTTCTCTATTCCATTTGGTTAGAGAGTACATCAACTATCTTTGATGATCCATTGTGTGTGTGATATGAATCGGACTCTGGTGATCGGTGTATGGCATGGTTCGTGACTTTGCAGGATTTATGGAGATGTCCAAAGAATAGCCGGCATAAAGATCTTCATAATTTTTTGTATTTACAAGATACAAGAGTAATTTGTGAAAAGATTGGGTGCTATGCTGCCCCATCTTCGGTAAAGAGTATTACTCTCCATTCCTTTCCCATACACTGGCAGGTATCCCAGTATGCATGTTTCTGTGCAGCTTCGCCGGTATTCTCCGGAGAACGGTAGAAGGTGTATGTGCCATTTCCCTTTTCATTTGCTGCGATCATCTGTCCCAATGCCTGGAGTGAGTCGTAGGTGGTGAAGGGAACATCCTCAAAGAGATTTTTTCCGACCTGTGCGGTATCCCTGTCATAGAGTATGAACCCGTCCGGTTGCATAACTGTCACGGTGATGCCTTTCTCCTTTTCAACCGGGGCAACAATTTCCCCGACAAATTTCGAAGGGTTCGCCATTGCAAGGATGCTGCCTTTGTAACTTCCTTCCCGGGAAAATACCGGCCATGCGATTTCTATTCCTGTAAATCCTTCCTTTGCGATGAATGCATCTGAGAGGAACGGTTTCTGTGTCCGGAGTATGGTGTCTCCCGGCTCACTTCCGGATATGTTCACCCCGACCGATTCAGCATACCTGTCTGGTGCAACTGCGGCGATGATACCGTCCGGGGTGATTGCAGCATATGACAGGGTATAGTTGTTGGATTCCGACAGGAGTTCATTCAAAGCTTCCTGTACTTCTGGTGATTCCATTGAGTCTGCTGATGAGAGTGCCCCGGAGGTGGATTCTGTTGAATCAGCAATGGACGTCATAACCATCTCAATATTGGTCGTAATGTATTCGAGGTCACGTATGGCAGCACTCTTGTCTTCATCTGGTTCAGACGGGAAGATGTAGGGTGTCGCAAGAAAAATACACGCAGCTGCAATAATTATTATAATTACTGATATAGGCAGGGTTTTGCGCCAGTTCATTATCTATATTTCATTCACAACGGTAATTACTGCTGTGGCATATATCTCCCGAAAAGGGCGGACACTTCCGTTAAGACATTCCTGACCTGGATTTTCCGGGGGCATTTCTCTTCACAGGCACCACATTTGACGCAGAGCGAGGCGTAGCCACTCTCTTGTTGTTACCGTCATAGTAGATCCATGCAGAATCGATATCGGAAACACCCGGAACAAATTGCAATTCTTATGGGGAGGAAGACTTCCACGGCGACACAATTGATCTCCCTTTTATTTTGACATATTTTTTGTGATCCGGTTTGCGCGTTTCGGTCAATTTTGCATAATCGTGCGTGTATCACAAGGTGGTGGCATGAATTATATGGGGAAATTAGGTCAATATCTGGAAAAAATACGGAATCTTTATAGTGTGTGAGTTACCACTTAGTTAGGTCGATTGTCTGGGACAAACACGGGCTCAACTGCCTTTGTTTGCGCTGCAGACAACAATACACGGGAAAATGATCATTGTGTTCATCCGGCGTTTCGTCGGATGATGCAGTGATCTGTCCCTTCGGACAACAAACTGAAATGAGAGGGTTTATCTTCTTTCGTTTCATATACTGTAGTCCGAGATCTTGATGGAGAACCGAAATCGCTCAGATGGGAGTGTCGGTTCTGACGTTGGCATTGGCAATGCGGAAATTTATTTAGTAACCGCTAATATCCTTTAAAAAATAAGTCGAACGTAAGTGTGCTTTGATAAGCAAATCTGAGGA
>JAUVCV010000054.1 GCA_030595665.1 Methanogenium sp. | reverse complement strand
CAGTCGGGACAGTCTATACATCCTCTCAAAATACCCACCAACAGAGGTCACACAATAATCCACAATAAACCGTATTTTTAGCAAATAAAAGGCATTACAGCCGTATTTTTCCGACAGAAAAAGAGACCAAAAAATATGCTTATTTTACCCTCAAATTTCCAAATGCAGGGATTCAAAAAGGGTGGTTGAAGTCCGGCGAAAGAATGGACAAATGAGTGGAGAAAGAGCGAAAAACGCATCAACACAGAAGCCCGGAGAGGTCAGTTCTCAGTCGGGACAGTCTATACATCCTCTCAAAATACCCACCAACAGAGGTCACACAATAATCCACAATAAACCGTATTTTTAGCAAATAAAAGGCATTACAGCCGTATTTTTCCGACAGAAAAAGAGACCAAAAAATATGCTCATTTTACCCTCCGATTCCCAAACGCAGGACTCCAAAAAGGGTGGTAAAGGGTGGTAAAAGGACACACAAAAAAGACAGGGACCGAAATTAGATCGGCCCTGATTTTTGCCTCTTCCATCCCCGAAGAATTCCCCGCCGGAAAATTCATTCCGGCAGCATATCTCCATAGCAAATTAACGAATTAGTCAATCATCATACCAGGAACCGGCCAGGGGCCGCCACCATATCGTTTGTCATCGTAGCCACCAGAGGATGGGAGGGTAATTGTCCCATACACCATCTCCGGGTGCTCCAGACCGCTGATCACCATCTTTGAGCGTGAAACCGTGTAAAGCACATCATCCAGATACAATGATCGTAACACAGAATCAGGTGATCCCCAGTAATACCCGGACTGTGGATCTGCGTTGTGCGTCACCGTCCCCTTCAGGACAAATCCTGTCTCCGGTGTCAGACCATAGACATAGGCGCCCTGCCAGTATTTTGTTGAATATGCATCATATGACTTACCCGTCACCGTCACCGGCACCTTCACAATTTCATGCACCGGCAGAACGATGATGCCCCGCGATGCATCAAAGAGAAATGCCTTGTGATCATGCAGTGCTTCAGAGTCTGTGCCCGGAAGACCAATTTCAACGTTGTCCACTTCCTTTGGGTTATTCACATCAGCGACATCAAAGAGTGCCATCTTCAGCCCGCCGGTAGTAAACCCGCCCCACTCATTTGCTACTGTCTCCTTGCCGATGCCAATGATGTGCGTTGCATCATACGGATGCAGATAATCAGAGTAGCCGGGCAGCTTCAGTTCGCCGAGAACAGCAGGCCTCTTTGGGTCTGAAAGGTCAATAACAAAGAACGGGTCCATCTGTTTGAAGGTGACCAGGTACAGCCGGTCCCCGACAAACCGGGCGGCATATATTCTCTCGTCCGGGGCAATGTACTCCAGTTTTCCCATAATGGCAAGGTCAGGGTCAAGGACATAGACATTATTGTACTGCACCCGTGCATCCCGCGTCCACTCGCTGACTGTTGTGGCAACCCTGAGGTTGCCTTTGTATTCATCCAGGGAGAACTGGTTCAGAAGGCGGCCGGGGAAAGTACCTGTGGCCTCGTATGCTATTTCGCCCTTCTTTACCGAGAAGCGGTGAACAACAGATTGTTCACGTGCATCTGATGGGGCCCCTTCAGACCCGTCCCATACCCCCCGGTAATATGGCTGCTGCCACTCATAAGCGATGTAAATATTATCAACAGACACATAGAGCGTGGTCCCGTATCCCAGCAAAAATGATTCTGCATCGGTAACCGTCCCGTCACGGATATCAAAGGATGTGACGGTGGTAAACTGCCATGAATACCCTGGCATATCCGGCACAGAAACGGGCGGTTGTGCAATGAGTGTGTCACCGTCACGCACCTCCGGCATCCGAAGATAATCCCCATAGCGTGAGAGGGATTCACGGGTAAAGAGGAAGACATCCGTTCCCTTCATGCGGCCGTCAGAATACGTGCCGCTCACCGTCAGATCGCGGACGATTTCAGGTTTTTTCCGGTCACTGACATCATACACGTACACATGCGTCACATCCCGTGTGGAGGGAACAGGTGCCGCACTCCCTTCGGGATGAACAAAGGCAGTTTCACGGACCGAGGAAAAGACCGCAAGCCGGTCACCTGAAAGAAACAGATTCGAAGGAGTGCCGGAGAGCGGAGTGTCAGAGACAATCCCCGCACCGAGAGGCGGATAGGCATCCACAATCACCAGCCGGCCCCCGCTCGCCAGATAGATGTATTTACCGTCATTTTTGATGAAATCGGCTTCATCAACTCCTGCCACCTGAACATTCGTGGACGAATACTCATCTGCTGCTCCTGACCCGGAGGCACCGCCTTTCCATGCCTGCGGGACTGGTGCCGCGACCGCCGTCGGCGCCTGCGTCATCGCACTGTCCACAGCATTCTCTACAACAACACGGGAATTATCATCCATTACGCCCATAACACCGGTTGTATACCCGGATTCTGCCTGCGGTATGCTGTCCAGGTATGCAGCCAGATCGGATGCCGACGTAAATACCTGTATCCCGGATATATTATTTGTTTCAGAAGGCTGTTCTGCAAGAATCCCTGCACCGACAATAAGACAGATAATCACAATGCCGGCACCCAGAAGTCCCCGAATTACGTTTTGATTCATTTTTATCCCCACACTCCCATTATCCTGTAATATCCTTTTATTGGAGAATGGAGAATAATTAAGTATCTTTGACTTCGAATATTTTCGAACATATAAGTGAACTACCACGCCCTAAAGGGCGTGGCTTCCTGCTTCATTGACAACACTTGCATCACAGAAACGTGATGTAGAGGCATTATCTCCACAGGCATAAAGGGCTGTTCCATCCCTATACGGCAGATATTTACCGCTGCATTATAATCCCGATCTGCAACAAATCCACAATTTGGGCATGCATGGACTCTATCAGATAGTGTCTTTTTAACAATGTGTCCACAATTTGAGCACATCTGTGTTGTGTTTTTAGGGTTGACTTTGATGAGTTTCGTACCAGCACTTTCAGCCTTGTACGAGAGATAAGAAAAGAATCTTCCCCATGCTACACTGTGGATGCTCCTGTGCATACCTGTGTTGCTGCCCTTCTCCTTCAGCCCCTTGACATCCAGATTTTCAACACAAATCGTGGCATATGTGTCAACATACTGGCGGGATAGTTTATGGAGGAAATCATTTCTCTGGTTGGAGATGTGTACATACACCTTATTCAGTCTATCTTTTGCTTTCTTCCAGTTTTTTGAGAACCGCTTCTTTCTTGATACACTCTGCTGTAATTTTTTGATCTTGATCAGAGATAGTTCATAGAATCGGGGGTTCTCGACCGCCCTCCCATCACTATCAACACAATACGAATTCAGTCCGACATCAATACCAACAGATCTGCCACATCTCTTTGTTTCAGAAACTTCCTGCTCGGCCTGAATAATTACATACCACCCATCACCAGAACGGGTGATCAGAATGCCTTTCACCCTCCCGACACATGGTCGATGCATCCTGACACGGACTGTACCGATCTTCGAGAACGTAATGGAGTTGTGTTCTCTATCAATCCTGAATCCTGATTGATTGTAGTTCAGAGTCCGATATCGGAATGCACTCTTGAAACGGAGTTTTCCGATCTTCCTTCCTCTCTTCTTTGTCTGTGACAGAGCAGTGATGTTACTCCACAGAGTATTATTGATCATCTGGAGCACTTTGGAGTAGACTTCTTTCAGTGCAGGATTCTCATCCTTCAGTGTCACTATACGTGCCTGGGTTTCCACCTTTTTAAGAGTGAAACCATTCTTTCGAGCAGCATTGAGTTCTTCTAAAAGTTTGTTGTACAGCCACCTACAGGTATCGAGTGCGGTATTCATCCGGACTTCTGTGTCTGCATCTGGGTATGCTCGATACTTATAGGAAATTAGCATTAACATGCTAGCTTCATCCAAACACCTATATATATCTTTTTCGTGCGCAGTGAAAGTGAATTAAAAAGGGTGGCTCCGCTTTCATCCCCGCCCTGAAGGACGAGGACTTCCCACTCTGCCCCCTTTACCTCCACAAGTTAAAAAGAAAAACGGTGCAGACTATAAGGGGGTACAAAGAAATGCCCGATGCTTTTTCAGATATTACAACAGTTCAAGTTCAATAATCTCTGCATCGGGAGCGTTTTTTCGGATACTCGCAATACCTTTCATACATGACGCTTTGGAGGAATACCCCTGCCCAATTGCAATGGTCTGCCCATTCGCTGCCTTTAGACGGAACCTATATTCCTCGGAACGATCCTTATAAATTTCAAATTTCCCATGAGGCATGTAACCACTACCCCCACATATGGAATACCACTATAAATAGATTTGCCATATTCAGACATGTCGCAGTGGCAGGAATCATTCTTCATATGAATTATCAGTCAAACAACAAAAAAACAATAAAATAATAAAATAATAAAATAATACCGGAACCATAAAGAGGCAACAGCTCTCCCCATGCTTTCATAACCCCGGGTTGACCCCCACAATATGGATATATTGTTTTTGAGTCTGAGGATACATGAAATCGTACATTCCCGGGGACGACACATATCAGCACGAACCTGATGACAGATCCAGAATCATTTTTTACTGCCCACAGCGGACAGCCCGGCAGCGCAACAATTATCAGGATGCCACCAGTTATATGATGCATGAAAAAATCCATCAGCCCGGTGCCACTCCTCTACCCCAGCCCGGTGCTCCTCATCTGCACATATGACAGTGCCGGGCGGCCGGATGCAATGACCGCAGCATGGGGTGGCATATGCTGTTCAGAACCACCCTGCATCTCACTGGGTATCCAAAAGTCACGGTATACCTGGGAAAACATCAAAGAACGGGGCGAATTTATGGTCTGCATCCCGTCTGCATCCCTCGTCAAAGAGACCGATTTTTTTGGCATTGCTTCAGGAAGAAACCTGAACAAGTTTACGGAAACCGGTCTGACACCGGTACCAAGTGACATCATTGAAGCCCCATACATTGAAGAATGCCCAATTGCAATTGCCTGCAGGGCACAGAACCTGATGCCCATCGGTTCACACATACTCATTGTCGGTGAAATTCTCTCGATACTCGCAGATGAGGAGGCCTGCGGAGAAGACGGAATGCCGGATATCAGTTTAGTCCGACCGCTTCTGTATGATTCACTAAAGAAAACCTATTACAACATCGGGGAACCGGCAGGAAAGGCCTACTCATCCGGGATGAAATTCAGGCGCACCGTACAGGAACCCTGAGACCGTTCACCACATCGAATTGTGTGTTGACATCCGGGAAACGTTCTCCTTTCCCCTCACACAAACAGGCACACATACAGCAGCATCCGGAAGACAAGAAGGAAAACGACCGGATTAAAAAAGAGAAGAAGAAATCGAGACATCATCGGTGCATTCTCACACAGATTACCTGCCGGATGCATACCCGTGCTGCTGTGCCTTTGCATATTTCATCTTCGGGCGAAATATGATGAGAAAAATACACAGGAATGATATGACTTTATACCTTTTCTGGCGCATAATATAGAAGCAGAATCTTTATTCTGAATATACAGGAGAATACAATCATGGGAAAGGGAACAGTAATTCTTGCATTTTCCGGAGGCCTTGACACATCAATCTGTGTACCCCTCCTCAAAGAACAGTATGGGTTTGACACCGTTATTACCGTTGCAGTCGATGTGGGTCAGCCGGAAAAGGATATCCGGATGGCCACCGAGAAAGGTGAACTGATTGCAGACAAGCACTACACCATTGACATCAAAGAGCGGTTTGTCACAGAACAGCTCTTCCCGTCAATCAAAGCAAACGGTTCATATGAAGGGTATCCAATGGGAACAGCCCTTGCACGCCCTCTTATTGCTGAAGAAATCGCAAAAATCGCCCGGGCAGAAGGGGCAACCACCGTCTCCCACGGCTGTACCGGGAAAGGCAATGACCAGCTGCGGTTTGACTTTGTCTTCCGCAAGGAAGGTCTGGATATCGTCGCACCGATGCGTGAGATGAACCTGACACGTGAGTGGGAAATGGAATACGCTGAAAAGCACGGCATTCCGGTACCCGTCGCAAAGGATAAACCATACTCCGTCGATGAGAACTGCTGGAGCAGGTCCATTGAGGGCGGTCGCCTGGAAGACCCCGCATTCCACCCTCCTGAGGACATCTATGCATGGACGGTATCAGCCTCTGCAGCACCCGATGAACCTCGCGAACTGGTGTTAGGATTTGAGAACGGTGTGCCCGTTTCACTGGACGGCGAACGCCTGGGAGGATATGAACTCATCCGGAAACTCAATGAGATTGCAGGCGCAAACGGCGTCGGCAGAAACGATATGATCGAAGACCGGATCTTAGGCATAAAAGCCCGTGAGGTCTATGAACACCCGGCAGCAACCGTGCTTCTGAAGGCACATGCTGACCTTGAACGCCTGGTCCTTACCCGGCATGAACTGGCATTCAAGGCAATTGTGGATGAAAAATGGTCAGAACTTGGATACATGGGCCTTGTTGATGAACCACTCTTCCAGGCACTCTCCGCCTTTGTTGACAAAACACAGGAACGGGTCACCGGCACCGTTGATCTTGTACTCTATAAAGGCAGTGTGACCGTTGCCGGAAGAAGCGCAAAGGAAGCCATCTATTCTGATGATCTTGTATCCTTTGAGAGTACGACAATCGATCAGAATGATGCAGTCGGCTTCTCTGCCTACTATGGTTTCCAGGCCAGATTAGTCGCACAACTCAAAAAATAACCCAAATCTTCTTTTTTTGCTCCGACAAATCTGCTGTCTGGTGGTATCGGTAAATATAACACCAGATAATCAATAACGGTCTATTATGTGTGCCTTTTTCGATCGGTTTAAAAAACCAACACCAAATATTGTCGAAAGTCCCCCTCCACCGATATCGGGACAGGGTGCAGGGCTTCAGAAACCGGAATACCGCGTGAAGCCATATTTCATCGTTGCATCCGTTGAAATGGGCAACACCACCACCAAATGTATCCTGACCGGCACAAACATGGAGACAGGGCGTTCCTATATTATTCATAAAACGGTATCAATGAGCCGTGACGTCCGGCTGCCCAAACCCGGTGAAGAGGTCTTTGGCGCAACCCTTGTAGGTACTCCTATTACCAAGGAGTCTGTCGCAGAACTCGTGAGAGATACCCTGATTAAATGCCATAAAGACGCAGGGCTTTCCATACAGGACGACCTGGACTTTGTTGTGCGCTCAACAGGAGTTGTTGCTGCAATGGATTCCCCCGACCAGGTAGGCGATTTTGTGAAGTCACTTGCTGACGGGTGCCTGATGGCAGGGGTGCCGCCAAAGAAGATGACACCCCCTATGTCAAAAGAGAATCTTCCCAAAAAACTGCAGCCCTACAGTTTTGCAGACAAAG
Organism: Methanogenium sp.; assembly: GCA_030595665.1. GTDB lineage: Archaea > Halobacteriota > Methanomicrobia > Methanomicrobiales > Methanomicrobiaceae > Methanogenium. The sequence continues at coordinate 1,341 of JAUVCV010000054.1, read as the reverse complement.
TAACTTTCTGTGGTACGGTGGCAGGCGTAACTCCCCCCATCGGTTCATCAGGGGTTGAACTGGTTGCAAACGAGATGGAGGGAGAACTCGCGATGGCAGGAATGAAGGAAGGAGCCAAATGGACCACCGTTGACTTCAGAAATCCCTGCCTCTCGATTGATTTCGGCACCACCCTGGACGGAAGAATCACCAGTTACGTCGATCCGAAGGCTGAATATCCCTTTGCACGAACCATCGGTAATTTCTGTGGTCTTGCAGGCGCAATTCCCGATGCCATTGTCCGCGGCACAGGACTGGTGCAGGAAGGAAAGGGCACAGCGCTTGATCTTTTTGGAGCAAAAAGCATCACAGGAGGTCTTTCCCGGAAAAAGACCGCAATTGTCCTGGAGTATGAAGAACAGGTCCACGAAGTTGTTGATATCCGAATCGTCCCTCGTGACCGTACACACTTCGGCAAAGTGCCGGTCTGCGCCGATATTGCAATGGAATCAAATATTGCCATGATCGGCTGTGACGCAGGTAAAGATTACAGCGGAGAAGAGGCACTCAAAGAAATTGGGGCAGATATATATAGAAATCATGGGAAAGATGTCCTGACACAGGTTATCGACCATGTCTGTGCACGGATGGCCCTGCGCCTGGTGGATGTCGCAGCAGAGGAGAATCTTATTCCCTCGAACGCATCCATCGGATTCACCGGCCGGGCAGCAATATCCGGCAGAAAACCGGAGATTATCATGGAAGGGATCACAGAACGCGGCCTCTTTGAAAACCCCTATGACCATATCGTCTTTGTCGATGACGGTCTGGCACGCGGTGCGTCACTCATGGGACGATGCATGCTCTCCCTCGGGAAACCAAAAACACCCATCGGAGGTGTACGCGGCGGACCGTGCATTATGAACAGACGTATGAAGATTGGGAAATAGATGGAAACAACACATATGACAGAAGATAAAATAACCGAAGATAAATTTGACCTTATAATACCGCCAGGCGTTCCCCGCAGTATGATCTATGCAATCAATGACGAATATGACACCGTTGAAGTGGTCATGAGAAAACGGCAAATAAAAATTGCAAACATGGATGGAGACACCCGGGAACTGCTTGCCTTCCGTGGCACACTGGAAATTATTGAGAAGGTGCAGGAAGACCTATACAACCGGCTGGAAGCCTTTATCTCAGAAGATAAATGAGGTGAACTACCTCTGGGCTAAAGACCCAGAGGCTTCCTGCTTCATACCCCGAACCATTGTTCGCGAGTCCACAGGCCCTTCCCCTCGTCCCGAGGGTGCAAATATATTATATTCCAATTAGGTTTTGTTTATCAAGAGCGAA
>JAUVCV010000023.1 GCA_030595665.1 Methanogenium sp. | reverse complement strand
AACTCATAGTGATCAATTGATCACTATGATATAATAATCTATCGGCTATATTCTATGCCCAAATCTCTAAAAAGGGGGCGAAATGGACAAATCAAAAAAGTTGTAGGGCGACCTAGTGATCAAAATTGCTCTATTCAGGATCAGTGTCATTCGACCGGAAAACCCCGGTTTTATCCTGGCGGCAGGTGCCGCCATGCTGCTGCAAAGCTGCCGCCATTCCGCCAACGTCAGGTAAATCTCTCCGAAACATGAGAGGTTTTTTACCGTGACAGAGGATACCAGAGAGCGGAATACAAAGGATACACTGCCACCATGAAAAGAGGAGCAAGAGACCATCCGATTGGTATCCGGGATACACTTCGTAACGAAAGAATCGCCCGAAAACGATCAAAATGAGAAAGACCGTTTACTGTTATGAAAACGCTATTTCAGTCAGGAACGGTGAAAGTGACTGAACGTGGCAGAGCAAGGGTGAAGAATACATTCACTGCTTTTTGGTATAACCTCTATCAGTTAAGGACGATTGAAAAACAGAGAGCTTAGAGTGATAGCTATCTGAAAAAGAGAGAGAGAAAAAGAAATAAAGTCTGAGTAAAGGGATTGGGCAGAGTTGGATTCTGTATCTGTTTTGGCTATTTAAAAAAACGGGATAATCGTAATTCTCTGCAGTATTTGTTCCCTATCGGGAGGCACATCCATTAAAAGGTAAAGTGCAGGCATACTATTTTGATCTAACAGTTAATTCTCGCGAAAATAGGGTGGGGAGGTGAATAGTTATGATTATCTTCTTTCACACCTATCCCCACCCTGTGAGAAGATGAATATCCGTAAATGGATCCGGGAAAACAGGGAGAAATTCTGGGGCTGGATTCCTCCGAAATGGCTCGTCAGGATCCAATGGGGGTGGCATTTCCTGCACCGTTTGCTGCAACGCGTTGCCTATTTTTTCCGGGGAAAGAGATATTTAGGACTATTATTGTTCTTTTCTGTTGAACTCCTTATAATTATTCAGATCCTGCAAAGGGGTCTTACTTATTTATCACAGAATTCCTCACAGAACAGCTCACAGAGTCTCTTACATAATGTTTCACTAAATGTCTCACAAACCCTCCCACAGGACCTTTCACAGGACTTATCATTAAACGGGCTGTGGAGTGTCCTGTTTATTTATACCCTTGTTCTCATCATCTATCTCTTCTGGCGGACAGGCTCGAACCTTGTTATTGAAGAATTTGCGGATGATTCAGACGAAGGGATCGCATCCGTTGAAAAAGGGATCGCGTCCCTGCTGATTGTAGAAATAAACCGTATCAACCAGTTATACCTTGACGTGGGAGAACAACGTCCTCTGCAGACATCCTCCGGGGATCTGGGTCAGATCACGGCTGTACTTAAGGTTGATGAAACGGGCGAAATATTAAAATCAACCATCGGGGAGGCAATAAAAATTAAGGTCGGACCTTTTGAACTGCCCCTCTACGGACTGGTATCGCTTGTCAACCGGATATCCGGTGGACCGCGGATACGGGGCAATATCCGGAGACGGGACGATGCCATTCTCGTGACGGCATCGATGTCAGGAGGGGACATCCCATTCAGCTGGAAGATCACGAAAAAGATCACGAAAAAAACCGCTCCGACACCATCGGAAAACAAAACCCCTGGTGACCCTCTCGAAGAAGCAGTCCGGGAACTTGCCTGCCGGATATTTACCGACGTACCTACTGCGGGATCATTCAAATGGGAGGCAAACGATCACTTCCATAAAGGACTGCGCAAATACCGTGAGTGCCTCCGCACCCCAAAGGATCAGGTCAATAATCTGACAGACGCAGAGACGGAGTTTCTCCAGACACTTTCGTATGACAACCTGTTCACAACGGCCTGGTATAACCTCGGTGTCGTGTACCTCGAATCGGGGAAAACATCCGCTGCTGAAGAGGCATTTCTCCGGGCGCTCGAACACGACCCGACGAACGCTGATTACCACTACGCCCTCGCTCTGACCCGGTTCAACTGCATGATCTTTGCAACAGACCCGATAACGGATGCACCCGTCCCGAAACCCGGTGCCTGTATGCCGGACCGGGATATCCTGCAGCACAGTATGCAGGCCACTATCCTGAGACAGGAGTATGCCGAGAACTTCAATCTGATGGCCCTTGTCCACCTGGAGATGTTCAAAAATGAGATGAAACAGCACAAATCCGAAAATCCGATCAGCCCGGATAAGAAAGATCGATGCGATCATCTCAAACAGGCCCTTTCCTGCCAGAAAAAAGCAGTAGCTGCATGCTGGAAACAGTTTTACCAGATCAATATGTACGAGAAACGTGACGACTTTTATATAAACCGTCAATGGAATGAGAAATGTCAGTTCTTGGCTTCATGCATACGGGATCTTGCCCGGATCCTGATCTACCAGGAACTCTCTTCCAACTCTGCGGACGATAACAAAAATAGCAAACCAAGACTAGAACTGCCTGAATATCTGTTGAAAACGTCAGATCACTTCAGTGATTCGCTGCCGAATCCCTGTCCCTGCCCGGAGATTCACTGGACGAAAGGGATGCTTCATCTTTGCCGGGGAGGTTCCGAGTACTCAAAAGCAGAGGACGAATTCAGGACAGCCATCCGGATTCACCCGGGGACGATGAAATATCAGGTATCCCTCGGGCTGGCACTGCATCTCAGTAATCAGGGTCAGTCGTACCCCGGGAATAGTTCCGGGGGAAGCCACCCTCTCGATACCGCACTGCCCCTTGTCCTTAAGGCATGGAAAGAACGGGAATGCATGGTGCGGAACCAGTGGGAGAGTCTCTCCGAACTATTCCAACTTATAGAATGGTCAGGTCTGAAATCAGATGAAAATTTTCAGAAATTTAAAACATCGGCTGAAGATATTAAAAAATGCTCAAAACTGATCTATGATGCAAACGAGTTGCTCGACGCATTCAATCCTGATCTGGCATACCCGGTAGAGAAATACTACGTCCATCTGCATCAGAATATTTCAGCCAGTGAATCCATCCCCCTGCATAGTGAAGTCTGGCCATTGGTATCGCAATGGTACAGGGGGCATATCAGTCATTTACAGGGACGCTATGAGTATCTGAAATCGGATTATCTGTCCTGGAACATCCGGTCAGAAGAATTCACCGAAGAGAACAAACCGTATAAAATCGCGGAAAAGCATATCATGAATGCGTATCGGGAATTCTCCGATGTACCCCGTGAGATAATCAGACATAATCTGCTCTCAAAACTGGCGATAACACAGGCAAAAATGGATACCAATTATCCCCATGCCATCTTTACCAGCATTCAGGATCACTGGACGAACCCGTTCTCCGACTACCAGCACAGCATTTCTGCACTCCTGCACGTCGAGATAAAGGATTTTGAGAGTGCCAGACAACAGTGGCGGGAAGCGATTATTCACGGATATGGCGTACCGGACTTCAACCACTATGCTCTTAGCCGGTATTTGGAAAATATTTGCCTGACAACTCTCAGATCTAATGGAAATGAACCCATTAAAGAGGACTCAGAACAGGATACCGAAAATCTGGTGAGATACAATAAGGCGCTCGCATTGTTGTACGCCGGTTTTGACAAGGCGGTCTCACGGGTTGGCACAGAGTATATTGTCCCGTTAACCCGGCAGAACCTGCAAAATCAGTCCGAACGACAGAATGGCACATCTCCGGAATGGATTCATTCCCTCTACCTCGGGATGCGTGAATATTCCCCGGATACCCCTGATGGAGCATCCCCCGAACAGACCCGGATTATCTGTAGCATCGACATATTCCGGAAGAGCAACGGGTCAGGAGATCAAAAGGCCCCCAATATTTACAAACTGCAGGCGAACGGATATCTGAAAGAGATCTTTTCGGTGCGCTTTAAGATGGGTGAATATCATCTGAGAAATAAACACTATCAAAAAGCCATTGACCAGTTTGCAATTATCAGTTGTATGTGCGGGCCCCCGGACGTCTGCCGGTCAGGGTCACCGGAATCGTGGAGAGGATTCCGGGAATACCTGATCTCAATTCTTGAAATGGGGGACGCCTATACGCAGATGGAACACTTTGATAATGCACAAGAGTGCTACACCAAAATTATCGGGTTCCGACATCTCATGGAGGGACACGAGAATTCCGGAAGATATTTTTGCTACTCATTCAGGATCAGGATACACCCCCTTATGATATTAATCCGGGCATACCTGGAACTGGCCCGGATCCATGCGTATACCGGTATCGAAGCGCCTGAACACGGAATCACGACATCCAAATCCCTCACGGAATCCTGCAAATTGTATAAGAAACTGGAGATGACGTATAATGTTAACAACCTCAGGAGAGCGGATTCTGAGTATTTTGATGAGAATATTCACCGGGTCAGGTCGGATTACCTGAAGATTCAGGGAATGATCGCACTCGATATTACAAACCAACCTGATGAAGCCATCCCGCTCCTGGAAAAATCAATAAGTATCCGGGACGATGCCGAATCATACGTCTATTTGCTCCGGGCACTGGACAAAATCATTCCTCCGGAAGCGAACTATTCCCTGGAGATGACAAAACAGTATGACAAATCGTCCCGGTATCTGGCGAATCTTACCCGAATCGGAGTCCCTGAGGCACACCTGGGCTTCGTGGACGGGTTCCGTGAAAAGATCCGGAATGTGCCCAAACCCTCCAGGGGAGGGGGGAAGGAGGGCACGAAGAAATACTATATCGTTCCCTGCACCGGAAGGCCGGGATCACCGGTAGTGATCTGCAGGAGAGAAAAACCCGAAAAATGATCCGACCCAAATAATACAGAAAGGGGCATCCAGAACAGATTTTTGCCGTTTTTATCATTTAATCTGCACGTTCTTCAAAGAATTCTTACGTCAGGGCGAGGACAATATATTTATAGAGGGATACACATCAATCAGGGATTGGTGATTCTCTATGATCATAGCCGTATCAGATGTACATCTGGGATGGAAGGATAGCACAGGAAAATATACCAAGCAGGAAGAGTTCCTGAAATTTATCGATTATTGTGATACTGACCAGATCGATCATTTTGTGTTATTGGGAGATATTTTTGATTTCTGGGCGAGAAGCAATATGAACATATTCTGCAGTAAAGAAGATAGCGATAAAGCTATCCGGGACATCGTTCAGAAGAATGAAAAAATCTTCATGAAATTATGTAGGCTTGGTGCAAAGAAAGTTCATTACGTTGTGGGAAACCACGATTATTTGATCCATACTCTTCATAAAAGAAACCCGGAGAATTACCCTTTCTCAGTACAGAAAACTCTGCGTTTATCTGATGGTGGGAAAGACTTCTTCTTCACACACGGGTACGATCTGGATGTCCATGCAAACATGGAACTGTACAAAATGAGTCTGGACAGTTATGAAAAGACCTGCTATGCATTATCTTTTTTAACCGATAAGACCGGTTGGGCTGCAGTAAATACATGGGGCCTTTATGAAAAGATTGCTGATTTTCACAATGCTCTACAATATATGAATCTGGATCCTGAAAAAAGAACCAACGAATTTTGTGCTGTCGAACGGTTGGCGAACTCGCGGGCTGCATGCCTTTTTCTTGGAATGCATCCCTCGGACAATCTGGTATATGGCCATACTCACCGCCCGTATCTGAAGAAAGATGCTGCAGGAAATTATACCGCAAATACCGGATACTGGGCAGGGAAGGATGAACGGGATGCAGGGCAGGTAAATACCTATGTGAAAATCGATGACGGGAACATTAGTGTCTGTCCATTTAGAGGCGAAAATGTACTTTAGCAAAAAACGTTTTTTCAATATATTGTTTTTGATCTACTTGATTTGCACCAGTTTTTGCTAAGACCACCAGTTAAAACCGCATATATCCTTTTACTCATTTCATGTGTCCCCACAAATAACGGGTTTCAATTAGATAATGATAGATTATACCATTATATGTAGATATTTATCCAGAAGCAAATAGCAATTCAAAACAGATATTGACATAATATCTCCTTTTAATCTGTTATTGATTCAGGAGTAGATATCGGCACAATATCTACTTAAAACTCGATATCGATTCAGGGATAGATATTACCCAAATATCTACGTATAACCAGATATTGATTCAGAAATAGATATTACCAAAATATTCATGGATCACCGGATGTGACTCATCTTCTGGTCTGAAGACCAATCAGATTAAAAAAATGTCAATTGTAATTGTCCGGGCATCAGGAAAATAGTAGGAAGGGGCAACAAGCACCGTACGACATTATGTCCGCAAGTTTAATTATATCGGTTGATTAAATTACCTAAAGATATATTATGAAAAAATCACTGGTTATTATTCTTGTCGGTTTTGCCTGTCTCATGGTGTTGGCTGCCGGCTGCATGAACACATCCGATACGACTCCGGCAACACCTGTTGCTGATGCAACGTCCTGGTCCGGCACATGGAGTACGTCATGGACCTCAAATAACGTGACCCTTGTGACAACAGAAGACATGATGTTAACCCAGACAGGCTCAACGGTAACCGGTACATACCTGAATGACATGGGCAATCTTGCGGGTTCGATCACCGGCACCGTACAGGGAACGAAACTGACCGGAATCTGGATTGATACCGATTTCTCCAGTACCGGATCCCTCGAATTCGAACTATCCGCTGATGAAAATGCCTTCACCGGAACATGGACTACCGATCAGGACTACGCAAATGCCGTGACGAATGTCACGTATCTCTGGAACGGCGTCCGGAAATAATAGTTTGGCGAATCTCTGATTCCGCCATTTTTTCGTTCATCCCCCTTTATTTATTCATCTACGATTTTCGTTCATTCCTTTTTCAGCGCAGATAATCCGATAATAACCGGTTCGTATCATATTCTCAGATTGTGGCAGGGGGAGACCGGGCAATTTGAGGGCTGTTGCGAACGGGCCGGCATACACTGCATATTATTATTTAGCAGGTATAATTACCAATGAGAAGAAAATTCAGGATGCAGTTGACCTGATACTAATAAATTTAATCACATGCTATAAAAGAGAAAGAAAGATGAGGGAGAAATAACATGGCGGTAAATCAAATTCACACAGATGCAGATACCATTGACTATGATTATGAAAATGACAGTCTCTTTCTTTTCATCAAAGGGGCCGATTATAAGCATTCGTTGGTTTTAGACAATATCATCATTGATTTCGGTGAAGGAAATTCTATCAAGGGGGTGGAGATACAGAATGCCTCTCATAAATTTGGTGTTTCGAAATATGCACTAACGAAGCCTCTTCAAATTGATGTAGAACTCAATGTCTCACGTGAAAAATTAGAGCTGAATATTGCACTCACTCTTAAAATAAGAAATAAAGATCTCCCGAAAGCCATCGCTGCAGCAGATATCAACGAATTCAATATTCCATCCGGGACAATGGCCATGTCGTGCGGAATGTGCTGAAAACAGACAATCATTTTTGACTCTTCTCCACATTTCTGAACCCTGAATCCCACCATATTTTGTCGCGTTGGGGGTAATCCCTTTCTGCATATCCCTTAAGGTACATTATCAATAGCCTCTCTCAATAGCAACTGGATCTTCTGCCGGACACATTTTAAATAGTTGTATGCAAAGTATGATACTTGTGATACAACCATTTGTCAACCGTGAACAGGAACTTGATTTTCTCAATCACAAATATGCTGAAAATTCGCCTCAGATGATCGTCCTCTATGGAAAAAGAAGGATTGGGAAGACTGAACTCATCAAAAAATTCATGGAAGACAAAGAGGGAGTATATATTCTCTGCACAAATGACAGCGAACAAGAGAATATCAAAGAGATGAAGGATAAATTCGCCAGTCTCACCGGTAAAAATTATTTCAGAGACATTAATCCCTCATCCTTCTATGAACTTTTTCAGTATTTGTCAGAAGAAATGGGAACCAAAAAGGCAGTAATTGCAATTGATGAATTTCCCTATCTTATTGAATTAAACCGTGGGGTTGTATCGGTATTTCAGAAAATCTGCGATGAACTTCTGGTAAAAAACAACATATTCCTGATACTCTGTGGTTCTTCAATGGGAATGATGGAAACCGAAGTTCTGGGGTATAAAAGCCCACTCTATGGAAGGCGTACAGGCGAATGGAAGGTTTCGCCCATGTCTTTTCAGCATATGAATTCCTTTTTCAAAAATTATGATAAAACGGATCTATTCAAAATTTGGGCAATATGTGGAGGTGTCCCGTATTTTCTCCGGAAACTGGATAGTTCTCTCTCTGTCGAAGAAAATATCCGGGAAAAAATCCTGAAAAAAGGCGAAGTCCTTTATAACGAACCACAGGTTCTCATGAGAGAGGAATTCAGGGAGCCTAAGGTATATACACTCATACTCAAATATCTCTCGCTTGGATACAATAAACAGGGTGAATTATCCTCTGTTACCGGAATAGAGAAAGGAAATCTTTCAAAATATCTCTCAGTACTTCAAAATCTGCATTTTATTGAACATGTACTGCCCCTTGGCAAAAGAAAAGGCGGAATATACGAAATAAATGACCTGTTTTTCCGGTTCTGGTTCAGATTTGTATATCCAAATATATCAGACCTTGAAATGGGCCTTGTTGATGTTGTATATTCACGCATTTCCTCCCAGATAAATGCATTTTATGGGAAACAGTTCGAACGCCTGGTCATTGAAGAGATGAAAACCGGCCGGATACCTCAGCCCTTTCCTTTTACTGATGTCAGGCCATGGTGGCATAAAGAGAACGAAATTGATGCAGTTGCAATAAATCATGAAACAAAGCAAATTTTATTTACTGAGTGTAAATGGAAAACTCTTAGCAGCAGAGATGCCGGGCGGGTTATTGCTGCTCTTGAAAAAAAAGCAGAATACGTAACATGGAATAATGATTCCAGAGAGGAATATTTTGCCCTGGTTGCAAAAAAAATCGAAGGAAAAGAAGACTTACGTGATAAAGGATACATTGTATTTGATCTTCGTGACATGTAATCCACGTTTCGCTGATCCCTCCATTTCATCCCACTTTCAGTCACTGTCCCTGAAAGATATATGATAATGGGAACTACCGGGCAATATAAACCGTTCCTGAGTCAACTACCCCGGCCTAAAGGCCGGGGTGAGGTCAATTCGTGAAAACAGTCACCTATATCTTTTCATTACATACGGAGAGGTCATACATGATAGCAAACCTCCATAATTGAGGCTGAACGCCACTTCATCTCCAGCTTTCAGGTCTGTCTGCTTTGCATCGACTATAACATAGTCACTGCACATCCCGATGATGTCAAAGTCTAATTTTGGAGTGAGTCCGGAAACCGCCACATCCTGCAATCCAACTCCGATGAGAGCTCTTCTTATCGGTCCCCGATCCTGGAATGTATGAATATGTCCGGATACATCCTGACACACCCCTCCGTAAGGTACAGATGGCTTTATTTTTGATTCAATAACCTCTGCAACCAGGGTAAACGCATCGGCAAATAATCCTGGGATGGGGGTTCTGTAGAGGGTTTCACATCCCATATAGATAGATTCACCCAGCCGTAAGTTATTGATTCTTCCGACATCCTCTGTTGACGTGAACCAGGTGTAATTGGCTGAGTTGCCACCCGAAACAAACTCTAATGTCACTTCGAACTTCTCTTCAACCTCTCTGGCAAGCGAAGACAAATACCCCATTTTTTCTTCATCGGGTTTGATTCCTCCCTGACAGGCAAGATTGGTTCCTATACCTGCAAGTTCGATCCCTTCCAGGTCTATTACCTCTTCAACCATGCCTTCCAAATCCGATGGCATCAGCCCCACTCCTAAATCCCCCAGCTCCACCATTAAAATGATTTTATGTGTGGTATCATACTCCACAGCAAACTTTGAGAGGCTTTTGACTACTGAAACTTCCGAATTAAGACTGATGTCTGCATACTTTACCACTGACTCAGCCTGACTGGGGATGGGTGTTCTTAACATGAGAAACTCTGCCTCTATACCAGCCTCCCGCATCCTTTTGATATTTGATATTCTTGAGTCAGCAAGAACACTTATCCCACTTTTTACCAGAGTATCAGCGATATCAGGGTCCCCGCAAACTCCTTTTGTAACGCCAATAATATCAATGCCCTTTGAACCATACAGCCTCTTCAGGTTCTTTGCATTATGTGCAATTTTTGCAAGGTCAATCTCTATTCTGGGTGTTGCCATTATAAGTCACTCTATCTTCTGGATAGTTCCGGAAAAATCTCGAAGAGCCTTTTAACCAGCTTCCCGCACCCATACTTCAGGGCGTCCGTCGTTGGCAGCTGAAACCTCTTTTCATACTCAGTTATAGTCTCTTCAATCTCCTCGTCTGTCATATCTTCGTGGTTAAGGGTGATGGCAATTACCTTTGACCCTGAAAAGGTTTCTATCAGTTTTATCTCACTTTCAAGGGTTGGCATTGGTATGTAGGGAAAATCTCCCAAGTGCTTCCTTTTTACGGGGTGCTGAACTATAATAGCCTTTGGCCGTCCCCCCCTGACAATTGCACACGAACTGATGTATGCCGGATGACTCAATGCTCCCTGACCTTCAATTATGATTATGTCCGGATGGTCTGTGTCATATGCCTTCATAACCGCATTTTCAATTTCCCCGGTCATGAACTCCTCAACGAGAGCATCTACTGCAATGCCATATCTGGCACCCTGAATCAGTCCCGTTTGTCCGGTTGCCACAAATGCAACGTTCAGGCCCTCTTCTCTCAGTGCTTCTGCAAGGATCAGAGATGTGGTTCTCTTACCAGTTGCACCATCTGTGCTGAGTATTGTAATTATTGGTGTGTCTACGGTAAGAATACGCCCAGAGAACAGATGGAGATCTTTTTTTGCGGGAGGTTTTCTAATATCGTATATCCTGACTCCATATTCCTCTGCTTTTTGCATAAACTCTTCATCTTCGGTAAAGAACTCATGGAGACCATTCACTATGTTCATACCCTTTTCCATCGCCATGAACACTATCTTCCTTTGTTCCTTTGTCAGAAATGCCTCAAGGGGCGCAATACCGTATATGAAATACGCTGGAACACCCTTTAATTTCTCAATAGCATCATCGAGGTCAGAGAATAGTGGTATCCCGTTTTTTCTTCCATCAAGATATTCACCTGCATCCTTCCCCTCCTTTGTACTATCAATGACACCGACAATCTCATACCGTTCTGAGTACCTGACAAGTCCATTTGCGGTTTTACCGTCCATCTTTCCAAATTGTTTTTCACAATATACTATTGCTTTCGCTTTCATGAGTTGTTATGCCAACCAGCTGAAAATTGAGTGGTCAACCAGATATCATCCTCTGGTTTACCTTTTCCTTTCGAAAATCACTAGATTTCTCAATATCCAGTTATATACCTTATGCAGGAAGTTGATATTTAATTATATCCTCTACCTGCCTTTTTCTGAATAGTCAGGTGTGCTTCAAACCAGTTCATACCTGTTCCCCACCAGACCGCCACCTTCTGCAGCGTCTGTGGATGTATGAGACCGATGAAAATGTGCGCACTGGTGTGATGCCATGTCAAGTGAAGCATCTGCTCCCCTCAGGATACGAACATTTTGCGCCGTGCATAGCTATATTCGTTTAATTCGTCCGTAAAAGAAAAATAAAAAAATATTTGAAAAATCCTGAACGCTCACTTGTTCTTTTTAGTGATTTTTTTAAGTTTCTTTGCGGCTGCCTTACTTCCTCCAGCCGCCAACTTTGAAAGATCGTCTGCTTTGGCCTTCTTTGCTGCTTTCTTCCGTCCTAAATCTTTCTTACTCAATGCCATACAGTTAAATCTCCTTGAATTAGCTCGTTCTATTTATTTTATTTCTTCTTATAAACCTGTATTGTTGTCAGCATTCGAAAAGCTTCGGAAAATGAAAAAATGACCTATTCAGCTGCTGTTTTTTTACCATTTTTACATTTTTTCAATCATATTATCACCATTTTCCATTTATTTACCGCCACCAATGTGTGATATTTACAAATAGTATGCCATATGCGGTTTGGAGGAGGCCCGGAATTCTCTCTCTCTCTCTAAAAAGAGACTCTACATACATGGCATAAAGCAACAGGAAATCAGTCCGGTAAAGGCATCCCACCTGGCAAACGTTTATGTAGCCAAATGGTGGTATCTTCCGCATCGCCTTTGCCTGAACAGACCTCTACAGGAGGCAGAGGAACCGGGGGAAAAATACTATGGATAAGAAGAAAATGGACACACCAAAAAAACTCACCACGGCCGCGGTTGTTCCGGGCATCAGCTTCTCTCCGGACAAGATGTTGCAGGGCCGCCTGTTCTCCTACGGGGATGCACAACGCTACCGCCTGGGCGTCAACCACCACCAGATCCAGGTTAATCAACCGAAACATGCCCATGCATCCCATCGCGACGGCCGGATGCGGGTGGACGGAAACCACGGGTCAGTCGTTGGCTACCAGCCAAATAGCTTTGGCGAATGGCAGGATCAGCCCGAATACATTGACCCGCCACTCGAGCTCTCCGGTGCAGCGGCAGCCTGGAATTTCCGCGAGGACGACTCAGACTATTACACCCAGCCGGGCAAACTCTTCCGGCTGATGAGCCCGGTGCAGCAGAAGGTTTTGTGTGAGAATACCGGCCGTGCGATGGGTGATGCACCCGAATTTATTAAGATACGGCATATCGGAAATTGCCTGAAGGCCGATCCTGCCTATGGAAAGGGTGTTGCAGATGCACTTGGCCTCCCCCTTGAAAAGGTGAACGGACCGGTTTGGGAGCCCTCATGCGGCCCCTCTTTTTTACCCCGGCAGCCAATGGATAACCGAAATTAAGAGTTGTCATGGATCCCCGGCTATTGTCGTTCATTATTCTGAACGTTTTGCTGCATATCCAGACTTTTTCTATTTCTGTTTTTGGCATCCGTCTGCATAATTACGTTTTTTATCTTCTATAAAGTCATTTATTGACTCAAGTACAGATATTGCGGCAGGCATTACAATAATTGCACCCAGAATAGAGAATCCGACAGCAATTACCGTAACGATTCCAAAGTTCTGGATAATCGGCGAGGTTGAAAGAATAAGTGCAGAGAAACCGCACACTGTTGCAAGACCGGAAACAGAAACAGCTGCTCCAATCTTCTGGACAGATGTCTGAATAGCGGTGATTGTGTCCAGCCCCTTCTCTTTTTCCTCCAGGTATCTCTCCATCATAACAATCGTGTACTCTGATGCAACACCGATTGTCATTGCACCAAGACATGCGGTAAGAAGCGAGTATGTAAGGCCTAATGAATACATGATAATACCATTCCAGCCTACAATCATGATAATCGGAACAAGCGGCGCAACCGCGGTGAATTTCCTGTACAATAACAGCAACATCACAAGAATGAGCACAAATCCAACGATTGTCATCGGATTCTTGGTTTCTTCGATTCCATCGATAAGATCACCAAACATCACCATCTGACCGGTATATGAGGCAGTCATGCCGGGTTGCGGGGAGTACCAGTCCAAATCTTTCTGCATATCCTTGATAAGTCCCTGGACTGCAGGAATTGGGATGTCCCGCAAAGAGAATTGGATTACCGTCTCGAGATTCCCATTTACATAATTATCTCTTGTACTCTCGGGAATAAGATTCCAGACTCTTTCTATCTCGGCTCTCTCTGTTGGGAGAACTCCGTTGTTGTAAAGTCTCAGATATGTTGCAATACTTTTGACGCCGGTAAGATCATACTGTTTAGAAAGCTCATATTCGCCGAAATCATCCACCCAGCGCAAAGTATCAGGGTTCTGTATTGAATCAGACCTGATGAATGTGGTAATGGTGTTTGTTGAACCTACGACACTGCTAAGCTTATTCATCGATATCATCGCAGGCATATTCTGCGGCACCATCGCATCCTCATCGGTATCGATTATAATCGTTTCATCAAGCTGAATTCCGACAACAGCGATCATCAGAAGAAACAGGAGGACCGGAACCGGGTTTCGTGCAATCCTTCCTGCAAGTTTTCCTATTGCAACATCATATTTCTCCATAAAAGAGCCTTTTGTGCCGGGTTTTACATCAGGCTCATGATCACATCCCTTCCAGTCAAGCTGGCAGGACTCTGCCTGATCAAGAGGATTTAATCCGCCTGTTTTGGGTTTATATTTTACTATTGTTACAAAGGTCGGGATAACAACCATTGCCGAAATATAACAGCAGATAATTCCGATAATACATGTTGTTCCAAAACCTGAAATCATCGGTGAAGGTGCAATAAAAGCTAATGCAACAAATCCAAGGGCAGTTGCAAGCATTGCAAAAAAGATTGCAGGACCTGAACTGGTAATTGTCGCAAAAACAGCCTCCTTCATTGGAGATTTTTTAATCTCTTCATCAAATCTGGACTGGAACTGAATTGCATAGTCCACTCCTATACCAATCAGGACCGGAAACGCTGCAATGACAAGGGAGGTGATAGGTATTCCTGCAAATCCCATTACCCCGAATGTGGAGATAATTCCGCAGAATACGATAAAAACCGGGAGGAGCCGGTATCTCACATGGCCAAACAGGAGACACATTGCAATAACCATAAAAATCAGTGCAAGGCCGATGAGGGTTCCCATACTGTTCTGCATATCCGCCTGCATCTCTACAGAAAACGCAGGGCTTCCTGTCGGAGTCACCGTTATCCCTGTCGGAGGAGACGAGAATGCAATGAGGCTGTCTACATTTGAAACAATACCCTCTTTTGACGCATCAGATATCCCCGGTTCAAGAGGAATGCTTACGAGGGTCATCATCTTTGACGGAAGAAGAGCCTTCAGGTAATCAGGTGATAGTGTATTCAGAATGGCATTGATATCTGCCTGATTTTGCGGTATTACTCCATTGTTGGACAATTTTATAAGGTCTACAAGACCTGTTGCTCCTGTCACATATCGTTCATCGCTGAGGTCTTTTTCAAGATTATCAAGATAATTCAATACATCAGGACGTGTTACATCCTCTCCTTCAATTATCAAAACGACAGCATCTGATCCGAATATATCGGTGTAATGCACCAGAAGGGAACCAACCGGCTTGTCGGTATCAAGATACGTTTCCGTTCCCGTCTCCATGACGGTCATTGTTGCTCCGTATATTCCCAGCAATAAAACTGTGATTATAAGGCCTGCAACAACAAACGGTCTTTTATTTATTGTTTCTGCTATAAATTCAAATGGTGATTTCAAAATAATCATCCTCCGGCCTGAACCGAATCTGTTCCGGCTTCTTATCTTCAGACCTTCAAAGTGGAATGTTCTCGTGCCAATCCGTTTTTATTGGAAAATATCCTTTTTTCTGTGATAGATGAAATATAATCAGGCAGTAGATAATCCGAGATTATGCTACCCGTAATTCCTGCGGCAATACGGTCTTCATCACCTGCTAAAACATCAATTCCCAGACGTTCTGCAAAACTGTACATCCTTTCTCTGTCATGAATAACAAATCCGCCGGTATTGCATGGTGAATTGATAATCTCAGTTATCTCATGTAAGCATAATTCAGGAATACAACCTTCATTTAAAAACGTAATATGAAGAAATTCTGTAAGTAACAGATAAAACTGTGGAGGTTTAAACCCTGCCTCCTCCCATATACCTCCGGTCTCCAAATTGTTTTCATCTTTGTGAAGATGAATGCCAGAGGCGTTAATTTCTGTTTTCATTACTAATTCTCTTTGAATCAAAGCATGTTCTCTTAATCATCTGCAGAAGGGATCTGAGTTCTTAGAACCCGATATGAAACAGGGTACATATTCAACGACATAATTGCTGTCTCAAATAAATTCCCTGTATTAAACGGCAGATTTCTTTCTTTGGACTTCATTTAAAGCATCAATATGGCAGATAATAATAGCTGTGCAACTCTCGGAGTTTTTATCCGATAAAAGATGAAATAAGACTGGTTTAAGTAATAAAACAGGCATTGCCGCGGTTAAATTTATGCTGCATTGTTTTTAATCCTTCATGGAGGTCTGTTCAGGATGATAATTTCTGACTTTCTTCCTGCTGCATACATTATATCTCGAAAGCAGACCAAATTATTTCATTGAAACTCCTGGAGTTGTAAATGTTTGAAACAGTATTAGAGACTCTTAAAAAACTCGGATTTACCGAATACGAGGCCAAGGTATATATTTCACTTGTTGGTTTTGGAATGGCAACCGCACGTGAAATACATGAGCACAGCGGTGTTCCGCAGGGAAGAATTTACTCGGTATTAAGAAGTCTTTCAGACAAAAATTTCATCGAGGTTCAGGACGGAAACCCTTCCTATTTCTATGCAGAAAATCCCGGTGCAGTACTCAACAAACTAAAGACAGAGATGAATACCTCAATAAACGGGTCAATAGAATACCTTTCAAATCTTCATCTCAATTCAAGACCTCCTTCGCCCATATGGGCAATTCACTCCGAATGGGGCATTAAAAACAGAATAAAGACACTAATTCAGGGCGCGGACAAAGAGATTATTATTTTTGTTGAGGATTATTCCCTTTTCGAATGGATAATGCCAGAGTTAAAGAAACTAAAAAAAAAGGTACACGTCGAAATATATGCCAAAAACAAGGCGGATTTTGCAGGAACAAATTTGAGGGTGACGGAATTTTCAGAAAAGATGTATTCTACGATGGAGAAAGTAGCCTCTATGCAAAAAAATGTCCATGATGCCCGTGAATCCAAGATTTCTATTATAATAGATGAATCGACAGGATTTTTTGTCGGAAAAAATCAGAACCAGATTACCGGAGTGGTTATGCAGATGCCGCAGCTTGTATACACAATAAGGTCTTTTTTGAAAATGCTTGGTGAAGAATAATGATACGGGACTATTTTTCACAATGACATGACCCGGTACTTCTCTGATTCACCCCCGTTAGAAAATTCATAATTTGCTTCACCCCCCTCCGGTCTCTCAACAGGCAACTGCAAAACAGGGATTTCAGGGACTGGTCTCAATACAATTTTGATACCTTCCCCGGGCCGCCATCCGTTTCGCGGTCAGGGTGGGGGCCCGGAAGGGCACTGTCGGAAAATCCAGTTATCATTGATCATCCTTAAGCAGCAATTACTGTTTTTGGTGATTTGAACTGAGACAATCTCTTTCGTAATCTCCTATCACTGAAAAATCCGACAGTGCCATCGGTACCATTCATTTAAATAATCAAACCGGGAGATCAGATTATGAAATTACGTGTCATTCTTGAACCGAGTGAAGAGGGGGGATATACGGTGTTTGTACCGGGACTTCCCGGCTGTATCAGTGAGGGAGATACACGGGAAGAAGCATTACAGAATATCAGGGAAGCTATTGCTCTGCATCTGGAACCAATAGAAGATGATACGGTTTTCAGTGAAACAGCAGAGCAGATTGAGATTGCTGTATGAATAATATACCCAGTCTGAATTATGATAAACTCATCATTGCTCTTCAGCGGGATGGATGGGTTGTTGTACGTCAGCGAGGCAGTCATATTCGGATGCAAAAGCACACGCCAACAGAAACCCTGAAACTAATCGTTCCTGCCCATAAGCCAATCAAACGTTCTACATTGTCACATATATTAAAGCAAGTCCATTTAACTCTTAAAAAGCTGAATGATTTGATATAGGCAGAATTCTGTCCCGGGGTGCCTTTTTGTAACACCCATTCTTTTTTTCAGAATTCAGCTCATGGAAATAACGAGAACCTTCATATCTTAAGGGGGAGAAGTCTCAGATAATAGACACAGATAATGTGCCTGATGATGTTATTTAGCTCCGAAAATATTCAAAAGAAATGAAATCCGGATGAATCCCTGGGAATTCGTTTTATGTGGATTTCCGGTATATTATAGAGTATTTGAATGAGTTCCGCTACCCATAGATTATACGGGTCTGTTCTCAGTCTCCGGAAAAAATAATGAAGAGAACCTGTTATGAAAGAAGAATCATACTACGACCGGATTTTTGAAGCACTGGATTATTCGGATAACGAATTCTGTGGCATGGAGTTTGAATCATGTACATTTAAGGACAGTAATTTTTCAAACAGCAATCTGTCACTGAATGAGTTCATGGATTGTCAGTTTAGAAACTGCAATATGAGCACCGCAAATATCAAAAATACCAGCATGAAAAATGTCAATTTCATAAACTGCAAACTCACCGGCGTTGACTTTGGTTCCTGCAATAATTTCCTGTTTTCCGTGAATTTTAAAGATTGCCGTCTGGATTACTCGGTGTTTTTAAAAAATACATTAAAGAATAGTAGATTTGAAAACTGTATGATACACGAAGCGAGTTTCACTGAGTCTGATTTGTCCGGAGCATTGTTTCAGAACTGTGATCTGGCACAGACTGTTTTCCGTCAGAATATAATGACGGGTGCTGATTTTAAAACGGCGTATAATTACTCTATTAACCCTGCGAAAAATAAAATAAAGAATGCGATATTTTCCTCTCCCGGTGTGCTGGGGTTATTGGATACCTATGAGATTCGATTAGAATAACCGCCGAATGTTCTGTCTGGAATTTAATCAGGACTGCACAAACCTACCGTATCAATAGATTGGTATTTCAGGGAAAAATGATTCGTCCCGCGATTTTTCTCAATTCCGGTGAAAAAAACGGTTTCTCCGGCAATGCTATAGAAACACTCTGCTCTACTCATCATCCATACCCCGGGGAAGTGGTTTTGAGATGTGCTATTCTTTAAATAAAAGGAGACACTTTCTTACCTGTTACATACTATTTCAAAAATAGCTTTATACGAAAGGGGATGGAGGTCTTGTCTGACGAGCAGTATACCGGAATCAGTATATGGTTCCGAAAATGTTTGGCGCTGATGAATCAGCCGGAGATAAGACAATTTCATGCCGGATACGGAGATATGTGACACAATCCCGCCAGAGGAAGATAAATGATTCATCTATTTGCCATATGGGATCGGGCGTCTGAGTCAGATTACCGGGGAAAACAGTTCCCCGGGGAAGGGTTGGTTCAGATTACTTCACTATCTGCCGGTGTCTTTTTGCAGCACCCCCACATCCCCGATTCATGTAATGCTGTCTTCCTGATTGGAACGGTTGCTGACAGCTCATTTTATGAAACCGCTAAAACAGTCCGGGAGCACTGTGCTGATCTCCCTCTCTTTATCTCCACGACCGCAGAAGAGATAAATAACAGGGAAATGAACGCGTTCAGCCGGAATCTCTCGGCAGATCTCTGGATTGTCCGCAACCCGGAAGAGGACGTTTTTTCCGGACGACTTTGGCAGCAGTTCTTTGCTCTCTCTCTAAAAATGCAGGAAAAATCAGAAGAGGATTTCCGGAAATTCAAAACAATCGCTGACAGGGCAAATTATGGGATTGTCATCACCAGTCCTGACGCAAACATCTTCTATGTAAATGCCTGGTTTGCAGCGATGTACGGGTATTCTCAGGAGGAATTGATCGGGAAAAATATCGGTGATCTCTATCAGTTCCAGCCCGGTGAGTTCGCTGAATTTAAACGGCACTTATTTGAACAGAACCATCTTGAACTTGAGGAACTGAACGCAACCCGAAAGGACGGAAGCACTGTCCCGACGCAGATAAATCTTCAGGTTCTGAGTGATGAGGAGGAGACTCCCCTTTTGGTTTCCGGTATTGTTATTGACATAACTGAGCGAAAGAAGGCAGAGCAGGAACAGAAGATTGCCCGGTACTCCATCGAAAATGCAACCGATGAAATCTACTGGATTCTTCGGGACGGGAAGTTCTATGACGCCAATAAAGAGGCGTGCCGGATGTTGGGCTATACCAGAGAGGAACTTTGTAGCCTTTCTGTGTTTGATATTAATCCGGATTTTTTGAAGGATGACTGGGAAACCAACTGGCAGAATATCCGGGAGAAAAAACACATCCGGATAGAGTCCCGCCATCTGACAAAAGACGGGAGAATCTATCCGGTTGAGATATCTACCAATTATTTCAGGTATGGCGATCGTGAGTTCAACTGTGCGTTTGCACGGGATATCACGGCACGCAGACAGGCCGAAGAGGAACTGCAAAAAAGTGAGGAGAAACTCCGCCTCAAGCTCGACTCAATTCTCTCACCGGATTATACTGTTGAGGAAACAGAGTTTCGCAATATCATCGACAGTGACGCGATTCAGTCACTGATGGATGAATTCTACAAACTAACGGGTATTGGTGGCATCGCAATTTTAGATATGAATGCCAATATTCTGGTCTCAACCGGATGGCAGGATATCTGTACGAAATTTCACCGGGTCAATCCTGAAACACACAAAAACTGCATTGAAAGTGATGTAGCACTGACAACCAGCCTTTCTCCCGGTGAAATCCGGTATTATAAGTGTAAAAATAATATGTGGGACACGGTAACACCGATCTTTGTTGGCGGGAAACAGATGGGCAATCTCTATTGCGGTCAGTTCTTTTATGATGATGAAGAGGTTAACACCCGTGTTTTTGCCGAGCAGGCAGATCGATACGGATTTGATAAAGAAGCATATCTTGCTGCTCTTAACCGTGTTCCGCGATGGAGTCATGAGAAAGTGCAGACAGCGATGGTATTTTACCAGAAGTTTGTCCGCATGATCTCGGATCTTAGTTACAGCAATCTCAAACTCGCAACCCTGGTGGAACACCATAAACAGACCGAAGAAAAACTCATACAATCTGAACAGAAATATCGGGGGTATATTGACACCTCACCGGAAGGGGTCTTTATCACTGATGCAGAGGGGTACTATCTTGAAGTCAACCGGGCAGCGTGTGATTTCTTAGGGTATACAGAGAATGAACTGCTCTCAATGAATATCACCCGACTCGTGCCGCCGGCAGATTTGGACACCGCACGTCAGGTTTTCCGGAATTTGCAGGAAACCGGCAGTCAAAATTCCGAGATGCGCCTGCTGAAAAAAGACGGGAGTATCTGTACCGTCAATCTTAGTGCCATCGTACTTCCCAACGGAACTTCTCTGGGATTCACGTCTGACATCACCACACGCAAACAGACAGAAGAGCGGATTCTTCATCTGAACAGACTGCTCGGCGCCATACGAAACGTGAATCAGTTGATTGTGCAGGAGAAAGACCCCCGGGCACTGATAGAAAAAACCTGCGATATCCTGACCAGGTTCGGAGGATATGAGAATGTCTGGATTATCCTGTTTGACACGGATAGAAAGACACAGTCTGTAGCAGTATCAAATTCCGGGGATGCATTCCGGCCGATGTACGAGTACCTGAAGGAAGGCAATTTCACAGCGTGTGCAAAGAAGGCAATTGCAACCGGTGAGGTTGTAGTAACCTATGACCCTACGAAGACCTGCACCGAGTGCCCGCTTCTCCGGTCCTATAAAGAGAGAAGTGGACTAACGAAAAGTCTTGAGTCCGGCGGTACTGTCTATGGGATTATTTCAGCCTCTGTATTGGCTGAACAGGTGTCCGATGCTGAGGAACAGGGACTCTTTGCTGAGGTTGCGGGCGATCTGGCATTTGCCCTGTATAGTATTGAACTGGATGAAAAACGCCGGAAGGCAGAAGAAGAACTTCTGGAAAAAAACACGAACCTCGCGGCAGCGTATCAGGATCTGGCAGAAGGGAAAGAGAAACTGCGTGATAATCTGGCAGAACTGGTTGCGAGTCAGCAGGAGTTACGGGAGAGTGAACGTCGTTTATCGCAGATTATCGAGTTCCTGCCGGATGCCACGTTTGCTATTGATATAAATGGACGTGTTATCGCGTGGAATAAGGCTATAACGGCGATGACAGACATCCCTGCGTCTGAGATGTTGGGTAATGGGGACTATGAATATGGTTTCAGGGTCTATGGAAAACGTCAACCGATTCTTATTGATTATATGCTTCATGCAGAACTCCGCGATACGATTGGGTATCCGGTATGGTATGAAGAGGGAGATACGCTGGTTGCAGAAAATTATGTGCCCCATCTTTATGGGAAGAAGGGTGCCTATGTCTGGTTTACTGCGTGCCGTCTCTTCGATTCTGATGGGAATGTCACCGGTGCAATAGAGTCCATTCGTGATATATCCTCGATGAAAGAGGCAGAGCAGCAGATACTGGCGGCTTCCCATACTCTTGAAGAACGGGTGAAAGAACTGACCTGCCTGCGGGAGGTCTCAGATGTCATTTTCAACAAACCCTCAGAGGAAAAACTATCTCAGAGTATTTTTCCTTTGATTCAGGCAGCGATGCAGTACCCTGAGGATACCGCTGTTTCTGTGGATATAGATGGACATACCTGCCAGACGGAAGTATTGGGTGGTACCGGTCCTTCGATGGAACAAACGATCTTCAGGGATGCTGTAGCTGTTGGAACGATCACGGTGAGCTACCGGAACGATCATCATAAGGGTGATGACAATTATTTTCTCCCTGAAGAAATATGGCTCTTAAAGATCATCAGTGAACGTATTGATAATTATCTAAGCAGGCGGTCTGCTGAAGTGCGTATCCGGGAGAGTGAGGAGAAGTTCAGGGAGCTCTTCAATAATATGAGCAGTGGTGTGGTAGTGTATGATGTGACAGGAGACGGGAGCGATTTCATTATATGGGACATCAACAAGGCATCAGAAGCGATTGATCATATTCGGCGGGAGGACGTGGTTGGGAAAAGTATCTTTGAAGTTTTTCCTGGTGTCGAGACGTTTGGTCTGCCTGCTGTGTTGCAACGGGTATATAAAACAGGGATTCCCGAATCATTCCCCCTTGCAGAGTATAAAGATGAACATATACAGGGGTGGCGTGAGAATTATGTGTACCGCCTGCCATCCGGAGAGATTGTCGCGGTGTATGATGATCAGACGGAGAAGAAACGGGCAGAGTATGCTCTTATCGAGAATGAACACAAATATCACGAGATTTTCAATAATATTAACGAAGCGGTTTTTCTGCATGAGGTGATGCCGGATAATACCCGTGGACACTTCGTTGAGGTCAACGATGTCGCCTGCCGTCGCCTGGGATATACCCGTGAAGAGCTCCTGAATTGTAGCGTTGCGGATATCAATACCGGTATAATCCGAAACGGAGATCATGCCCTGGTTCTGGAACTTCAGACAGGGAAGGAGATAACGTTTGATGCTGAACAGGTTCGAAAAGACGGCACCAGATTCCCGGTGCATGTGAACGCACGTATGATCGACCTTTGGGGTCATCAGTTTATTCTTTCACTGGTCCGTGATCTGACAGAAGAACGTGAAGCCCGGGAACGTGAGGGGATTGCTCTCCGGCAGATTGAGGAGAATCTGATGCAGCTTGGGACATTGAATGACGAAATCAGGAATCCTCTTATGGTCATTTCCGGGATAATCGGGTTTTCTGATGAGGAAATATCAGAACCCATTTTAAAACAGGTCAGGGCAATTGATGATATTGTTCACCGTCTTGATCAGGGCTGGCTGGAATCAGAAAAAATACGGGAATATCTGAGAAAACATCATGGTATTTTATAAGGGGATTGCTGAATACAGAAACGCACCACGTCACCTGAAATGAAACGTTCCTGCTCATAAAAAAACGGTATATACCCGGCCTTAGGAGGCACATGCAGTGAAGCATGTTTATGTGACTGCTGGATGAAGGGAAAATGATTGGAATTTTGTCCGGGGGAATGTTTTGCAGGAAAATTAAAAAAAATGTCCGCACAGCAAAGATGACCCCGAACAGAATACGGAGGAGTAACCGATGAAAAGGGACACAAAAGAGAAAATGACCATACAGTGGGACACGGAAACAATGGCGGCAAAATATGATGATCTTTCTGCCCGGACCATCCCCGACATGGAATCTTTCTACCAGTCTGTTACAGACTCACTCCCAAAAGAGAGCATGAGGGTGCTCGAGCTCGGCTGCGGCACCGGCATTCTCACCGCACGTATACGAAGGACACACCCGGATGCGGCCGTTATCTGCATCGACAGTTCACAGGCAATGCTTGCGGTTGCCCGGCAGAAACCGGAGCTAAAGAGTGTCACCCTGGCGTTGGGGGATATCAGGGAACCGTGGCCTGATGGCCCGTATGATGCTGTGGTGAGCACCTTCTGCCTTCCTGCACTTGAATCCGATGGACAGCGGGCCGTACTCAAACGGGCATATGATGTACTTCGTCCCGGCGGTGTCTGCATCATGGGATGCGTCATACGGCCCGCAACTGCAGAAGAGGAACAATACCAACTGGCCCGCTGGGTGACATTCATGCAGGATGCCGGTCTCGACCCGGAAGAAGTCCGGAGGCAGCGGGACTCATGGGACTGGGCACGATCCAGAATCCCCACGGCGGAGGGATTTAGAGAGATGCTTGAGGAAGCGGGCTTCACTAAAATCCGGTGCCCGTATCACCTGGGGCTGTATGCTGTCTTTGTTGCAGAACAGTGAGTTCTGACTGTTTAGACTACCATTTTTAACTCTGGTTTGGAAATTAGGTCATGGATAGCTGAAAAAATGGCACAGGGGACGCAAAAATGTATTTCGGCAAGTGCGGAAAAAAGCACGTATTTTATCATGCCGGGTGTGGAAATATTCTATAATGATTGTGACCGTGCACAAACTATTCCGTATTCAGGGGGCATGTCGCCATCGCCTGTGAATGCTGTCAGTGCGGCAACTGCTGCAGTAATATGAATCTTGTCCATGTGATAACGGAAGTTCGCGGCGACTACACCTTTGTTGTTTACAACTACTATTCCGGGGATGTGAAGGAAGTCAGGGTTGATGCGGATAAATATGCCCTCTATGACGACCGAAATAGTCTTGCAGGACTGCCGGATGCATGCCCGTTTTTGCGGTTTGATACAGAAGGAAAGGCATGGTGCACGGTACACTTCACCCGCCCGGACATCTGCCGCGATTACTGCTGCTGGCGGCTTCTTATTCGTGATGCACAGGGCAAACGGGCCGGACGTGTGTTGTATCAGCGAACTTTTCTCTCGGATAATGATGAACTCGGGCGTCTCTGGGATGAGATGAAACCACAACTATCCGGGCTGAATGACGAGGAATGGGACATGGCAGTTATTCGTTTCCTCACGGCTGCCGGGTATCATGTACGGGAGTAGTTGTAAAAAAAGACGGAACCGACATGTACATACTCCTGTCCACGATTACAGCCCTTTCTGTGTATGTGTCAGCTCAATAGAAAATACCATGTTCACCAGGTATGGTAAGGAACAGAACAATTATTTTGCAAAATTAACAGAGTTATCCCATGTTTTCTTCACACGACATACATAATTCTACCAGGGTGTCGGGTACCGGGCCTTCCTCCGCGGCGCTGGCCCGCCGAAAGGTCGTCTTTTTCCTCCTCCTCACGCTCCTCTTTAGCACCATCGGGTGGTACCTCGTCACCCGGGCAACAGGGATTGAGGATGCCCCGGGAGCGATTCTGTTTACCATGTGGTGCCCTGGTATTGCAGCGATCATCACCCGGCTCTGGTTCCAGCGGAACCTGAAAGGCTTTGGGTTCTGCATTGGAGAACCACGCTGGCAGCTCTTTGCGATATTCCTCCCGATCGGTGCCGGGCTCCTGATGTTCGGGTCATCATGGCTTGCCGGTATTGCTTCGTTTAACGAAGCGACCGCTGCCACCATCTTCAGTGCCGCATTTATTCCCCTGTTTGCCTTCAGCATCCTTTTAAACCTCTTTACCGCCGCCGGTGAGGAGATTGGCTGGCGTGGGCTCCTTGTGCCAGAGATGTCTCAATTCATGGGATTTACTGAACTGGCCCTCCTGAGTGGCGCCATATGGGCCGCCTGGCACTTTCCCGTCATCTTCTTCTCGACCTATAGCGGTGCAGGCCCTCTTTGGTACTCGCTCCTGATGTTTGTCCCCTCCGTCATGGGGGCTGGTCTCATCCTCGCCTGGCTCAGGCTCCGGTCAGGAAGTGTGATTACCGCCATCCTCTTCCACGGCATATGGAACTATTTTATCCAGGATTTCTATCCGGCCCTGACCATCCAGACACCCGAATCCGAGATGATGCTCGGGGAGTTCGGCTGGATCTCTGCTGCCATCTACATCCTGCTGGCCATCATCTTCTGGCATTTCCGGGCCCGTCTGCCGGATAACCGTATTGCAGAGACGCCATAAACCGGTGGTGTGACGGGTATTTCTCACCCCATTTTCCCCGGATTACAACGTTTCCACAGTATACAATATGATTCACACGATGCTTTGGGCATCAAACCCAACACGTCCTGAAGGAAAAAAAGCCTGCAACCCGGAAAAATCACCCCGGAACAAAGTGTTCCTGCAATGACCCGTATTACGTCATTCCGGCACGATAATCAATTGGATTGATCAGATTGCCCCGTCTCTCCTGCTTCCGTGCGTATCAGGAGACTATGACCCCAGATATCGGGTGATTCCGGTGCTGTCTCATATCCGGACCATCCAACTCTCGACCAGCCTTCCTCCATATCAATCCCCGTCTGTCCAAGCACCTGCCATCCTGTTCCATTCCCCTCTGGCTGCATGCCGGAGATCTCAGAGACCGGGAAGAAGGTTACCGGTTTTGTGGCCCAATCGGAACAGTAGCCGGCATTCATGCACCAGAAGGTCTCTTCCTGGTCAGGTAAATGTCCGATATGGCGGGTGATCGATTGCCCGAATACTCCTGTCAGGTAACCGAAGGGATCAAAGAGATGCAGGAATTCACCAAAATAGTCTCCCCGGACATGCACATATCTCGGGGATGTCTGTGGGTCACACGTGGTGGATGATTTCCTGAATGACGGTATGTCACCGCAGGTGGCGGTGAAATTGTAATGAACACCAAATCCCGTGTTTTTCCATTTATATCCACCGGAAGAATCCTCTTCGGTGGATTTGACGATACGGGAACCGATGGAAAAATATTCATGATTAAAATCACCGTCATTTGTGTAATGATAGAAGACAGTCGTCGCGGTCACATTCCCGACACCGGGATAGCTTCTGACGGTGGTATGCCGAGCCAGTTCTCTGAACCCGTCAAAGAATGAGATCATGGAATGAAATTGCTGCTGCATCTCCCTCTCTTCTGCATCAGTTTCTTTGTACAGCCAGCTATCTGCCCGTGCACGGAAAGCATCCGTTTCAGAGTACGGTGCGGACGCGTCAGTGACCTCAGCATATGATAGTATTTCCCCGGTGGGGAGCACACGGGCACAGTACCCGTCGACCTTTGTATTCCCTGACTCTTCAGGAAGGAAGAGACCCGCATACCGGAAACACGTGTCGTTTCGGGAGAGCTTGTATGACGGCTCAGGCATCAGATCTCTCCATTGCATTACCGTGTCTGTGGAAAAGTTCCCGGCAGACAGGAGAAGTGTGTCGGCAGTATTGCTCATTATATCCGGACCCGGAGTCATACTTCCTGCTTCTGCAGGTGTCACGACAAGAAGAATGATGATGATAAAAACCCGGAGTGCGACATTGCTTCCGACCGTTGCCTTCTGCATAAAAACGAATTTTGGTGCCACAAATGTCGGCAGATCTCCGGATACGTGTGAATGTACCCCCTGTTTCACTGAGTCAGTCCTTCGAATCATCATTCCCCCGGCAGGCCCGGATTTATCCATCGTGATAAAATGGAGCCTGATAAATAATTAATTTCAACAGCCCTTAATGTTTCAGTTCCTTATTGAGCAATATATTCTGTCGGTTATTGAGATTCCGGTTCATGAGTGCAGTGCACCCGGATGAGGAAATATTTTTCACCCCTTTTGTATTGTGCAGATTAACATTTTGCAAATGAACTGACTGTTTTGTCTTTTGAATGAGTTCAAATGCAAAAAAGAAGAGAGACTATTTTATTGTGAGCAGATCTTTTCATTCCATGCATACATGTCATGTGCATCGAGTGCCAATTCAGGATCATATATCGTGGCATTTTCGAAACACGAAAGCGATTCACAATTCCTGTTGGTATTCATCAGGATAATTCCTTTGAGATACCAGGCCAGACCATATTCAGGGTCCAGTTCCAGCGCTTTTTCGCAGCTTTTCATCGCTTCACCGTATTGATCGGAATAAGATTGATCAAAATTATCATTGTAATACATACCCCGATAGCACCATGCCCCGGCGTTATCCGGGTCTGACAGGACTAATGTATCATAATATTCCTGACTTGCATTCATTTTTTCCATGAATTCTTTCGTCGGCATCGTATCCGGATTTTTGGTATCGGCAATACAGCCGACTGATACGCAGCACAGGAATAAAAGTGCAACAATTCCCATTTTTTTCAGCATTCAGCCACTCCGGATATCATAGCGGTACATGTATAATAGATACTATTTGTTATTTCTGTCACCATCCCGTAGGGGAGACGGAACATAAATGAATTGCAAATCTGAATGACACTGTGAAGAGGTTTTCGATGTTGTTGGGTGGAGAGATGCGAAAAAACGTATTCCTGACGAGTGACCGGTAAAATATCAGGTAGATCATTTGCATAGTAAAAGCATACATTAATATAATGGATTGCCGCAGAAATTAAATATATGGGACCTGGTTTACTGAATGAAAGGGCTTTATTATCTGTTTCCATCATTTCAATCGTATTCTCATTGCTATTCGTTACGTTACTGTCAGGCGCAATGTACAGTGACCGTCTCATATATTCTGAATCTTCCGTTCAGCATTCCATTCTGATAAATTCCAGTGACGTACAGCTGAATTACTCAGAATGGAATGCATATGCTGAAAAGACAGATACCATGAACATATCCGAAAAAACCGGTTTACTGGAAAATATGATGGAAGAATCGCTGTTCATCGGAGTTCCCGTATTTTGTGGTGCATGGACGGATGGTATCGAGACAGAATCAGGCAACTCAGACTCCCTCCTGATGCTCTATAAATCCACCACGGCTGATCCAGTAGGAATAGACCATTATTATTTCTGTATGTGGACGGTCGCAGAACCTGATAATTCTCACAATATCAGAAATCTGTGGAGCAGGGTTCAGTTAACCGATGGTGAATCGCGTCTGATTATATACACGCCGGGATCTACGATTGTGAAAAACGAACCGGCCCTATTCTTTGGTGATTTTATGGAACCGGTATTACAAAATTCCAACATCCTGATCTCATTTGATATGAATGGATACGCCAATCCGTTTATGTACCGGAACACCATCAGTCCCAAAACAGATGAATGTCGGGTAGGGTATGGAGGGAAATATGCCGTGGAGTGGAATGGCCGTAGTGCAAATTCTCAGGATATTATCGGAGTAATGCACATAGATGTTCCCGCTGAACAGTCAGTACGTGCTGAGTGGACAAATTCACTCCACATTTCCTGAAAAATCAGATTATTAAAACTACCAGTAAAAAATGGAGAAAAACAGAATGGAAATGAAACGAGTCTTAAAAAATACTGATGTTTTACTGAAGTATGCCCTCATTGCTATTCTTCTCCTGTCCTTTCTGACCTATATTTTTGTCTTTATTATAAACTGGGAGACCTTTATTTTTGGAGTGAGACTCGCCGGACCCTCGGCAGGACTATACTTATTCCTCAAAGCAATCGGTGCCGGTTCGCTTGCATTTCTCCTGATAAAATATCAGCGGTACACGCTGGCAGTTTTCGCTCTCGCCGTTCTCTATTTCGGTTACAATTTCATTGATTCGGCCGTAACAATCCAGACACTGACCGACAATCTCTACTCTCCATACTACCTGACGTTATTCATCATCTCGCTCGTTATTTTGATTTTCCATGTCCTTATATACAGATTCTGCAGAGGTGATGACAGTCCAACGATGATTGAATCGACAATGCATTCGATTTCCACCAAAATCATGACACAGAAAACAGATGGGGACAAGATAATAATCGGAACGCTGCTGGTAATTGTGCTATTTATTGCAGTGATAATCATTTTGCCTCTCACGATAGCCCTTATATTTTGGCTCATTGAGCTGTTTTAGGGCAAATATAATGATTTTCAACATCTATACCATTATCGGGTGCCTTGGTGCGGTCATCGTCATGAGTAGTATTGTTGGGTTCCTTCTTGCAGAGATGTATAATGCCATTGCCCGAAAAATGGGAAGGCAATTATCCTGATGAACAGATAACGGTTCATAAATACCCTCATCGGACATTCGATTTTTATAAATCCGGAGAACAATCCGGAGAACAATCCGATTCGGTTTAGGCAGATTACTGAAGAAAACCCATTTTTTCATCGGAGGGCATTTCAGCCACGAAGAACCTGTGCCCGGTAGGTGTGGTGGTAGCCACAATCAGTCTTCCCCGGTGATGTGAGGGAAAATGCTATATGTGTAAAAAATATATTACATGTGTTTATGATCGTAAACAGGAATATCTCTGACCTGTCAAAACTCCTGAGTTTCCTTGGAAACGAACAACGCCTCAAAATCATCAGGTCAATCGCAGAAAAAGAGAAATATGCGAAGGAAATCTCAGAGGAGATTGGGATATCCCGTCCCCTTGTCAACATTTACCTGAAACAACTGGAGAAGGAAGGTCTTGTTATGAGTGTTACCCGTGTGGAAGGAGATCAGCCTTATTTGAAAAAATACTATGTGGCTGTCCCGTTTGAACTGATTGTAAATCTGGATATCATTAAAAATCGGAATGGAGAATCTGTATGAGATTTATTACTACCATAAAGGAGTTTCACTGGCTGACAAAGACAGTGATCGCATTGCTGGCAAGTTTAATTGCTTTGACTCTTATTGCTATTTTCGTCAATGTTAATCTGATCTGGTTCGTGTTTTACTATTCTGAAATACTGAAGTACATCTTCCTGATCATATTTGTCATCATTGTTCTCTGTATATTCATAGGAAGGGTTCAAGAATGGTTTGAGCATTATATGGACGCATTATTGGGGAAACTGGATAAAATTACTGTCTCGGATGATGTTCGTGAAAAAATAACCGCACTGGACTACAAACTTGAGGGCATCGAAAAAAAGGTAGATAAGATGGAAAAAATTCTTGAAGATGTCTCGAACTGACCGGAGTTGTTGCCTTGGATACGGATATTGTGTTGTACGGTGATCCCCCCAGATATACAACAGAGAAGATATTGATAACCAGGATGTCTGTCCGGCTCCCTCTGACCGGCAGGTGATGGTATGAGAAGATTATTCATAATTGCATGTGCATTGGTTTTTGTCGCCGTTTTTTTCGCATCGACAGCCACACCCCTGAATAGTGACACAGACGCAGGAGCCATATCCGTAAAACCGGATTTGTACCTGAACCCTGCAGAGGAGCATGTCAACACCGGTCTGGATGACGTGAAATCGGTGATTGCATCGGAAATGCCTTCGGCAAAAATGGAAACCCTGAGTGGTGGTCTGATTAATGACAGTGTATATGGAAAGCTATGGCAGTTCACGTTCCGGACAGAAGCAGATGATCATATCCTCATGGGTATCGATGCCGAAACCCGTGAGATCAGTTTCTTTTTCGGTCGAACCGGGGTGAGCGTTCCCGGTCAGGAGCAGATATCTTTAGAAGAAGCACAGCAGATCGCATCAGACTATATCAAAGATAGAGACGGTGATCTGGATATCACGCCGGAAATGGCCCGCTACATAAAACCGCATGCAGAGGGATTACCGGGACAATACCTCGTCCACTACTCCCGGGTTATCGGGGGTGTGAATTGTCTTTCAGATGGAATAATGGTCGCTGTTCATCCGGTAAACGGCTGCATCATGAGCTACCACAAAAGATGGACGATGCCGGAAGACCAGGTTCTTGCCATTCAACCGGCGAATCTCACGGAATCAGAAGCATCTGCAATTTTCACGGATTTTATGACGGAAAATGGCGCCAGTGGTATCAAGATACTCTCTTCGGAGAAGCAATGGGTATACCAGAACGATTCAGCGGATGCCCAGGGCTTCCGCGATATTTGTCTGGCATGGCACATCAGGTTCGCTGATGATTATATTCGGTCGTATAATATGACGTGCCCTGCTGTAGTATGGGTGGATGCTGAAACGGGAGATATTTTCAAACACAGTTATAACATAGGCTGAGCGTGTGATACCGGAAGTGCCGGGGATTGGCATCTATCTTTTTTCAATCGCACAAAACGGCAGTATCCCCCGCCACACCTCAGCCTTATCATTCAGGCTCATCCCTGCATATGCAGGAGACGTGGAGGGAAGCGCTAAAATAATCAAACCAGTGTCTTCATTTTTCGGTTCTGCAAGATCGGAAAAATACCGCTTAAACCAGTGTCCGGCACCCGTCTTCCCGTTTAACGCAATGCAGCGGATGGAAGGATTATCTTTCAGAAATGCCCGGATATCATTTGGCCTGGTGTCACAGATTGAACTGTCACTGCTACCCTTCCGTGAACATGATCCAAGCACATCCCAGATTGCAACTCCCCGTTCGGTCAGAAAATGGAGCCGGTCCTCATAGGGTAGATCCTGAAATTCTGGTACATCAGAACCATTTGACAAACCGGAATCGTCAGAAAAATGAGATGATGGGGATAATTCAGATCTGTTTGAGAATACCATCCCCAGTATTCTCCAGAACTGGTTTCGGGGATTCCCATAGTATTCATGATGTTTCAGAGACTGTTCACTCGGATAACTGCCCAGAATCAGAACATGCGGCTGCGAACCGGAAACCGATTCAAGCCCGGAGCGGGGATTGGTATTCACCGGAACCTGTTTTGGTCTATTTCGTTTCTCCGCCGTTTGGTTCTCCGCCATATCGAATAAAATAGCATTCTCCCCAGTCCTTCCTCTCACCTGGTTTCATCTCAACCAGCATCTTCTCTGCATGGTCTTCGCAGACTTCCTGTGCTACGCATCCCAGAATCTGCATGCCGATCGTTTTCTTTGCACAAAAATCACACCGTTGGTTATGAGTCGGGGTGTCCATTCATATACCTCTACCTGTAGGGCTATTTAAGCAGCGCACATATATAACTGGCACAGGATTATGGATCATATCACTATACGCGGAGCACGGGAACACAACCTGCAGAACGTAACACTGGACCTCCCACGGGATCAGTTTATCGTTATAACAGGTGTTTCCGGCTCTGGAAAGTCAACACTCGCCTTTGATACCATATACGCAGAAGGGCAGCGGCGCTACGTGGAGTCACTCTCCGCATATGCCCGCCAGTTTCTTGGCCTCATGAATAAGCCGGACGTGGACTCCATCGAAGGCCTCTCACCGGCAATATCGATTGAACAGAAGACCACCTCAAAAAATCCACGGAGTACGGTAGGTACTGTCACTGAAATCTATGACTATCTCCGTTTACTCTATGCGCGAATTGGTACGGCCTACTGTCCGGAACATGGCATCAAAATCGAATCACAGTCACCGGAACGGATAGCTGATGCAATCGAATCCGACTTCTCAGGTGTTGTAACGATTCTCGCCCCCATCATCCGCCAGAAAAAGGGCACCTACCAGCAAGTGATAAAAGATCTGAACGAGGAGGGATACGTCCGTGCCAGAGTGGACGGCACCATCATCCGGACCGATGAAGAGATCACGCTGGAACGGTATGTGAAGCATGATATTGAGATTGTCCTTGACCGGTGCATGAATGACGAACGCTCCCGACTGGTCGAAGCGGTGGAGAACGCGGTGCACAAATCCGATGGCCTTGTTATTGTTGCAGGGACAGATGAAGAAAAAGAACGCATCTACTCCTCCCGCATGGCCTGTCCCATCTGTGGCATCTCCTTTGAAGAGCTTCAGCCCCGGATGTTCTCATTCAACAGCCCGTTCGGTGCCTGCGAAGTGTGTAAAGGACTTGGCATCAAGATGGAGTTAGACCCTGAACTCATCATTCCTGAAAAAGAGAAATCAATCTCTGACGGAGCGGTTGCCCTCTACCGGAATTTTTTGGACGGCTATCGTATCCAGTACCTCGCAGCGGTAGCCAAACATTACGGATTCAGTATCTTCACACCGATAGCAGAACTGACCGAAGAGCAGTACAAAGCCCTGATGTATGGTTCTGATGATAAAATAGAATTCAGAATGAATATGAAAGACGGTGAGGGACACTGGGCCCATAACGGGAAATGGGAGGGTCTCTTACCGCAGGCAGACCGCCTCTACGGACAGACAAAGTCTGATTACCGGCGCCGTGAACTGGAGAAGTTCATGCGGATATCAGAATGCCCCTCCTGCCACGGACAGCGCCTGAAAGAGAAGGTGCTTGCGATTCGTATTGATGGGAAATCCATCATCGATGTCACCGATCTCTCAATTTCGAGCTGCAATACGTTTTTCAAAGAACTCACGCTCACTGAAAAGGAAGAAGAGATTGCACATCAGATCTTAAAAGAGATTCATTCCCGCCTTGGATTTCTGGAAGAAGTCGGTCTTGGCTATATCACGCTCTCCCGTGCAGCGGGCACTCTCTCCGGCGGGGAAGCACAAAGAATCCGGCTTGCCACACAGATTGGATCCAATCTCATGGGCGTATTATATGTCCTTGACGAGCCATCCATCGGTCTGCACCAGAAAGATAACCACCGCCTCATAGAAACGCTCCAGCATCTGCGGGATCTGGGAAACACCCTCATTGTGGTTGAGCATGATGAAGACACCATCCGGCAGGCAGATCATGTCGTTGACATGGGCCCCGGTGCGGGCATCCATGGTGGCAGAGTCGTTGCGGCAGGCACCCCCCAGGAGATTGAACAGAATCCCGAATCCCTTACCGGGAGATATCTCTCCGGTGCGGAATCCATTCCCGTTCCCGAAACCCGACGCACATCAGAACAATTCATACACCTCCTCGGGTGCAGGGAGAACAACCTGAAGAATGTGGATGCCCATATTCCCCAGGGCATATTCACGGTCGTCACCGGGATGTCAGGGAGCGGGAAATCAACGCTTATCTATGACACTCTCTACCGGGCACTGATGAAGAACATTTACAAATCGAATGTCACCCCCGGAAAATACGAGTCGCTTTCGTTTGATGCACCGCCGGACAAGGTTATTGTCATCGACCAAAGCCCCATCGGGAGAACACCACGGTCAAATCCTGCCACCTACACCAAGGTGTTTGATGAAATCCGGAAGGTCTTTGCCGAAACGAAAGAGGCAAAGATGCGGGGTTATAAGCCCGGCCGATTCTCCTTCAATGTCAAAGGCGGGCGGTGCGAGGCATGCAGCGGAGACGGACTCATTAAAATTGAGATGAATTTCCTCCCGGATGTCTATGTGGAATGTGAGGAATGCAAAGGCAAGCGCTACAACGCAGAAACGCTTGATGTGAAGTTCAAAGGCAAAACCATTGCTGACGTCCTTGATATGACCATCGATGAAGCCGTGGACCTCTTTGAAAACCATTCAAAAATCATGCAAAAACTCCTGACCCTTCAGAAGGTGGGGCTTGGATATATCAAACTGGGCCAAAGTTCAACCACCCTCTCGGGGGGAGAAGCACAGCGCATCAAACTCACCCGTGAACTCTCAAAGAAAGGGACGGGAAATACCATCTATCTCCTCGATGAACCCACCACCGGTCTCCACTTCCATGATGTGAAGAAACTCATCGCCGTCCTGAATGAACTGGTTTCAAAGGGAAATACGGTTATTGTCATCGAACATAATCTGGACGTGATAAAATCTGCCGATCATCTGATTGACCTTGGCCCTGACGGTGGTGAATACGGCGGGGAGATTATCATATCCGGCACCCCTGAAGAAGTGGCCGCAGAAAAGAAGAGTTATACGGGCGAATATCTCCGTCCCCTGCTGCAGGTATGATAGACTATCACTCCCTCCCGTCAGATCCGGGCTGTTACCAGTTTTTGGATGACACCGGTACGGTCATCTACGTAGGCAAGGCCAAGAATCTGAAGAAACGGGTGGGGAGTTATTTTTCCCATACATTAAAAGATCCCAAGACTGCAGCAATGGTCTCTGCTGCCGTGAGTCTTGACTTTATCGTCACAAAAACAGAGGTTGAGGCGTTAATTCTTGAGAATTCTCTCATTAAACGCCTTCAGCCCAAATATAATATTGACCTGAAAGACTCCAAACGGTATGCATATATCCATCTGACGGATGAACCGTATCCCCGCATTCACTATTTACGGGAGAAGACTGATGGCGGTGAGTATTTTGGCCCGTTTGTTTCGGCAAAGGGGAGGGACCAGATTCT
Organism: Methanogenium sp.; assembly: GCA_030595665.1. Lineage (GTDB taxonomy): Archaea > Halobacteriota > Methanomicrobia > Methanomicrobiales > Methanomicrobiaceae > Methanogenium. The sequence goes on along the minus strand of JAUVCV010000023.1, from coordinate 3,739 downwards.
TCACGTCCTGAAAAAAACATTTCGTATCCGGTCATGTAAAAGAATTCCCAAACGGCCCTGTCTGCGGTATCATATCGGCAGTTGTCTGGCGCCGTGTGCCGGGGAGATATCTGAGGAAGCGTATGGAGAACAGATCGCTCGTGTCCGTGAGATACTGAAGGGAAATTATACCACTCTCATACAGCACATGAAACAGGAGATGGCATTGGCATCATCGGCACAGAATTTTGAGAAAGCGCTTGAACTGCGGGATCAGATTCAGTCCATTCAGCACCTCTCCGAAAGGCAGGCAGTGGAACGGGCAAAAGAAACCGATGAAGATATCATCAATTACGATATCAGGAAAGAAACGGTGTATCTGATGCTCTTTTCTGTGTATAAGGGAGTTCTTGGTGAAAAACAGGAGTTCACCTTTTCGTATCATCTCCATGCAATTGAAGAATTCATGGTGCAGTACTATGGCGAGAATGAACCTCCTTCAGAATTAATCCTCCCGGAGGCACCGGATGAGACAATCGCGGAGTATCTCTCTTATCAGAAAGGAAAAAAAGTCAGGGTAACCGTTCCTCAGCGGGGAGATAAGAAAGACCTGCTTGAGATTGTGTCCCGGAATATTGAAACAACGTTCTTTGGCGGAGAAGAAAAGGTGAATGCCCTCCAGAAACGCCTGCGGCTGCCGGAACCACCAGAGGTCATAGAATGCTTTGATATCTCGCACCATGCCGGAAGTGCGATGGTAGGCTCTATGGTCCAGTTCCGCTACGGCATGCCGGACAAGAGAAATTATCGCCGTTTCAAAATCAAAACCGTTGAAGGGATTGACGATTTTGCCGCAATCAAAGAGGTTGTCCATCGCCGGTATGCACGGATAGCAAAAGAGAACGGCGAGTTCCCTGACTTAATCATTGTTGACGGCGGAAAGGGGCAGCTTCATGCAGCAGGAGATGCCCTGAAAGACCTGAATGTCAGTATTCCTTACATTTCGGTTGCAAAACGGGAAGAAGAGATATTTGTGCCCCATTTCCCGCACCCGCTCCCCATAAAAAAGAATGAGAAAGTGTCCCTTTTCATTCAGGAAATCCGTGACGAAGCACACCGGTTTGCCGTAACCTATAACCGGACTCTCATGAAAAAGAGGATCAGGAATGACCAGGTTTAATCTGTTAGCTGACTTTTCTCCGGCGGGTTCACAACCTGATGCAATAGTGTCCCTTGTAGAGGGTATCAATAACAAAAACCGATTTCAGACGTTAATGGGTGTCACCGGTTCAGGAAAGACGTTTACGATTGCAAATGTGATTGCACAAACGCAGAAACCGACCCTTGTTCTGGCCCATAACAAAACCCTTGCAGCACAATTATACAATGAATTCAGCGACTTTTTCCCGGAAAATCATGTTGAATATTTTGTATCGTATTATGATTTTTATCAGCCGGAGTCATACATCCCCCAGAGAGATCAATATATCGAAAAGGACGCGGCGATAAACCCCAAAATCGAGCAGATGCGACTTGCCGCAACCGCCTCTCTTCTCACCGCTGAGGACGTCATTGTTATCGCATCCGTTTCCGCCATCTATGGTCTCGGAAATCCGGAAAATTTTGAAGGACTTGGATTTGAAATAAAAGAGGGGCAGGAGATAAAACGAAATGATCTTCTGATACACCTCGTAGACATCCAGTTTGAACGCAATGATATTGAACTACAGCCGGGACGGTTCCGGGTAAAGGGGGATACTGTTGATTTTATTCCCGGATATGGGCCGGACATTATCAGGATTGAATTTTTCGGAAATGAGATTGAGCGTATCACCGAGATTGACAAAATCACGCACAATCAGATAAAAGTCCATCCCTACTTTTTCGTGTTCCCCGCCCGCCACTATGTGATCCCGGAAGCGGAGAAGGCCGGTGCAATTGTTGAGATGAAAAAGGAGCTTGAAGAGACACTTCCCTCGCTGGGACTCATTGAAGCACACCGGCTCCGGCAGCGGACGCTGTATGATATTGAGATGATTGAAGAGACCGGGTATTGTAAAGGGATTGAAAATTATTCCCGGTTTTTTGACCACCGGAAAAAAGGGGAGAAGCCATTCTGTCTGCTGGATTATTTCCCGGATGACTTTTTGGTGGTTGTTGATGAAAGTCACCAGACGCTCCCGCAGGTGCGGGGAATGTATAAGGGGGATTATTCCCGGAAAAAATCCCTTGTTGAGTATGGATTCAGGCTTCCTTCCGCGTTAGACAATCGTCCGTTGATGTTTGATGAGTTTGAAAAATACATGAAGTCCGCAATCTTTGTATCCGCGACCCCCGGCCCGTATGAAAAAGAGCATTCTTCCGGGATTATTGAACAAATAATTCGTCCGACCGGGTTAATTGATCCTGAAGTTGCTATCCGGCCGGTGAAAAACCAGATCAATGATGTCTGTGAGGAGATCAAAAAGACCATCGCGGCAGGCGATCGGGTACTTATCACCACCCTGACCAAAAAACTGGCCGAAGAACTCTCTGAATTCCTCGCAGAGAAGGGAATAAAGACCCGCTATCTTCATTCAGAGATACAGACCCTCGAGCGCACGGAGATACTTCGGGAACTCCGTCTGGGGATTTTTGATGTTTTAGTCGGTATCAATCTTCTCCGGGAAGGGCTCGATATACCGGAAGTAAGTTTCATCGGCATTCTTGATGCGGATAAGGAAGGCTTTCTCCGGGATGCACGAAGTCTCATCCAGACCATCGGGCGGGCAGCACGGAATGACCACTCCCATGTCGTGCTGTATGCCGACAAAATAACAGATTCAATAAAAATCGCCGTTGGAGAGACCAGCCGCCGCCGCGAGATACAGATGGCATACAACCGGGAGCATGGAATCAAACCGGTTACGATTCATAAACCCATCCGGGAAAAAGAGGTTGAGATTCAGGATACCAAACATATTCCCCGCACCGAGCTTCCGAATATGATCATTCAGGTTGAGACCGAGATGCATGAAGCAGCAGAACGACTTGATTTTGAACGGGCGATTGCGCTGCGGGAGAGGCTGAAGAGGTTGAATAAAGAGGTGGGGGAGGCGTGAAAAATGTACCTGGATATCAGATATATTATTTGAGTAAGGATTTGTATGAGATCAGTTTATTGAAAATATATTCAGATATTTCATTTGGAAAAATTGAAGGGGATTATTGACTAATCTACATTTATTTTGAAGTCATTCATCCATGATTGCTTAATAATTCCTTCATATTGCAAGCGACCGACAACGATTCCGGGATGGATTCCAATCATACCGGAGAATTGTTTTACCGCACTTTTTGAATTTAGTTCGGATAACATTTTAGAATATTTTGAAGGAATGAGAATGTCACTCGCTAATTTGTTTGCTTCAATCTCCTCTGATGAATAATTATTGTTGTCAAGGGAGTCATCAAGAAATACTGCATCTTTACCATGCTTCAAAATGTGAACTGCTTCGTGGAAGAAGCTAAACCAGAATTTATCGTTTGTCTTCCCGTAAAGTGACAATTGAATTATCGGTTTATGGGGATTTAACCAACGTGCCGCTCCACTGACATGTGCTCCGGGAATTGCTGGAACGAAAATTAACGATACACCTGCATCGTGGCAAAGTCTTTGCATTTCCTCTTTGAAATCAGACTGTGTTTTTATCGTCAGTTTTCGAATTTCATCAAGCGCCTGTTTAAATTTAGAAGCATTATATGCAGGAATATTTGCATT
>JAUVCV010000007.1 GCA_030595665.1 Methanogenium sp. | reverse complement strand
TTGGAGGAGCAGAGATATTCTGCAGAATTAGAGGGTATATTTCGACAGTCCGGAAGAACGGGAAATCAGTGTATGAGGCATTGAAAAGGTTGGCCGAAGGGAACCCATTCACTGTTCAGGAACTCATGGCTGAATAGTTACGAAATTAGTTGAAAAAATTACGTCCTATGCCACCACCAGCAAATCATCTGCCGTTCACATCATAATATTCTTCGAGCATATAGTTCAGAGTGTCCTCATAGCCCCATCCAGTCGCCCCTGCCATAATGGTAACATCCTCAAGCCTTGACAGGAAGATATTTGCAACATCTTCAGGTTCAGAGTCAAGTTCCTTTAATATCTTCTGAAACATTGATTCAAGACCGGAATAGAAATTTTCATCCATATCGCCATATTCGGCAGTGTATCTCGTGCCCAGTTCAACGTAATGAACCATCAGCTCAATCTTTCCCTCTCTATCTTTTGTAGCCTTGAAATAGTCAGATATTGCCTTTTTTCCGACAGAAAAACGCACAGGTTTATTTTTACAGACATCAGGATACAGGGCATCTGATATAATTCCGTAATATGGTTCGAGTGTTTTTTCTCCTGTTGAATAACGTGCATGAAGAAAAGATTTATTCGCCTTATTCAGCGAATATAGATCAGCAATAAGTTTTAACAGTTCTGGGGTATCTCTTTGGACAAGAATTGCTTTTATGTCTTTCCAGGTCTCTTTCTTGTTTCCTTCCATCATTTTGCCTCCGACCCCTCTATGAAAAGAGGAGATATGTGATTGCGAATGCCCGGGTCGCGAATGCCCGTGATGCAAATGTCAGGACCTAAAATCCCCACACCTCATCCATATCCTCAATATCTTCATCAAGGTATCTCTCCATTGTTGCAATCCATTCCGGCATATTCTCTTTTATTGTGTTTTTCAATTCAGAGAAATCCTCCTTCGTTATTTCACCCTTCTCAAGCATGAACTGGTAAAATTTCTTCAGGCTCGCCGCATTCTCTTTTATTGTTGCCGGACTTGACCACAGGGCCTTTTTGATAAACCAGTATCCAAGATACATGCTTACTTCAGGTATGCCATCCTGTGCTTCAATGTCATCGTTGTACAGCAGATAATCATTAATGAAGAAACTCACATTTGACAGGTGTTTATCTATCGTCTTTGGGCTGAGCCCTTTTCCGGCAAGCCAATCCTTAAACTCAGAAAGCAGTTTGTCATTATATTGTTCAATTTCTTCATATTCATCATCATCAGATTCCATAAGATCGATCTCCATATTATTTTATAAGTAAAGCGTAAAATCTCTTAATCTTTAGCCAAGGGGATGTAAGCGTTTGTTTCATCAGTATAATTTAATTTACGTCAGTTTGGGCAAAATCCAGAAGATACGGCCAAATACTGTCCAAATTGCATATCCTGCTGCCCTAAGCCATGGGAAAACGGACCCACACAGAAGCCCGGAGCAGGTCGTTCTCAACCGGAGACAACCCGTAGATCCTCCCAAAATCCCCACCAACAGCGACCCCTTAGCAATCCGCGATTAATCGTATTTTTAGCAAATAAAAGGCATTACAGCCGTATTTTTCCAACAGAAAAATATGTCCGAAAATACGTCCATTTCACCCCCAAATCCCCCAACGCAGGAGGCGAAAAAGGGTAGAAAAAGGCGATGAATCGCCGACCCCGGTTTTTGCGCATAGACAAAGATCCCAAGACTATAGGTGATGAGCGCAAAAAAGAGACCGAAACCGACAAGAGCCGGAAAGATGAACGTTGGTATCAGAGGCATCAAACGCAACCGACACCTGTGGGACATATGTACCCTCTTCCAAAGGCCGCCATCCGGCTGTCTATGTATCTTTGATCTTATCATCCTGGCACATACCCAAATACAAAGGCTCTGATTTCCATTATGAAAATGCTTCCTTCCTGCTGCTCCACATAATTCATCTCTGAGAAAGGAATGACATATTCACAGCAGAACTAAGATCATCTCCGGGATACGGGCTTGGAGACATCTTTGCCGGTTAGCATAACCGATATCCAAACAGCGTGGTGAAATAGGACACGAAGACCGCACGGGGCAAATAAAGAGAAGGGTTTAAACATTCATCCGGCCCGGAATGAAAGCATACCCGTAATCAGAAAGAAGAGATCGGCGGAGATGAAACGACATCCCACTCTTACAGAAAGATGAGGGAACAATGCACCCCGAAAGGTGGCAGGCAGGAGTCTACCCTGCTATTCACTCAATCATCACAAACATCTTCTTCCCAGCACCACACCGCGGGCAGACCCAGGTGTCAGGCAGTTCTTCAAAGGAGGTGTTCGGCGTGATGCCCTGTGTATGGTCACCTGACTCCGGGAGATAGACATACCCGCATTTCGTACACTTGTACTGTTTCATGATTCTGAAATGCCCGCCAAAGCATAAATGTTTTTTGAGGAGCAGAAACCGGAGCAAAAAATATCAGACATCCACATCCATCCCGGGGAACTTCACCACCAGTTATCACAGAGAAAAACACACCAGTAGCCATGAGCGCACCCGTCCCCCTCACAGAACTGAATCAAAGAATGAAACAGTTCAGAGACATAATGGACACAAAAGAGCCAGAATGGGAATGTGTGGCGATATTCAGCAATATCAACCTCTACTACTTCACCGGAACCATGCAGGATGGCATGCTCCTCATCCCCCGAAACGGCGAACCGGTATTCCGGGTCAGAAGCAGCTATGAACGGGCCTGTGACGAATCGGTATTTCCCAAAATAGAACCAATGCGAAGTTACCGTGACGCAACAGGAGATCTCCTCTCAATGCCTGCTTCCATACACCTGGAGACTGAGGTTGTGCCGCTGGCTCTTCTCGAACGTTTCCGCAAACACTTCCCGGTCAAAACCATCCTCCCGGCAGATTCCCACCTTGCCGCAGTACGAGCGGTGAAAAGTCCGTATGAACTTTCACTGATGGAAAAAGCGGGCAAAATTCACCAGATAGTGCTGGAAGAACGCGTGCCTGAACTCCTCAGGACAGGCATGAGTGAAGCAGAGTTTGCCTCCCTTCTCTACCCGATATTCATTGAAGAAGGACACCATGGAATAGTCCGTTTTGGCATGTTTGACTCCGAGATCGTCATGGGACAGATAGGATTTGGAGAGAGCAGCCTCTACCCCACCGCATTCAACGGCCCGGGAGGCTGTTATGGCCTCTGTCCGGCAGTCCCGCTGCTTGGCAGCAGGGAACGAACACTGCAGGACGGTGACCTGATCTTTGTCGATACCGGATGTGGAGTAGAAGGTTATCACACCGATAAGACCATGAATTACGTCTTCGGGAAGGCTCTCCCCGATGAAGCGGTAGAGGCACACTACCAGTGTGTCGAAATCCAGGAGAGTATGGCGGCAATGCTCATACCCGGTGCCATCCCGTCAGAAATATACCGGACCATCACAGAATCCCTCTCACCCAAATTCCAGGAAAATTTCATGGGATTTGGAAACCGACGGGTAAACTTCCTCGGCCACGGCGTGGGTCTCCTCATCGACGAACAACCGGTTATCGCCCCCGGCTTCGACGAACCTATCCGGGAGGGCATGGCATTTGCCCTTGAACCCAAGAAAGGGATACCAAACGTTGGCATGGTGGGAACAGAGAATACGTATGTCGTCACCCCTGCAGGTGGGCAGTGCCTCACCGGCACCCATAAGGGACTTCTGCCAGTGCCACTCCGGTGACCGGCCAGCAAAAAACAGACATCCATTCAATTTTTCATATTCATCACAACCCCGGCCGCCACCATCTTTTTATATCCCGACACCATATTGCGGGATCATTCCCGGCAGCCAAAAGTGCCGGAAACGGAGAGGTAAAAAAATGGAAGAAGGTCCCCGGGGAGCAATCCTCCAACGTGATAAGCAATCGTATGCAATTGTCCCCCGTACACCCGCAGGAATGGTCAGTCCGGAACATCTGGAAAATATCGTCAGGGTGGTGCGGCGTTACGAGATCCCGATTATAAAGATCACATCCGGTCAGCGGATGGTGCTTGTTGGTATCAAAAAAGAAGACGTAGAACAGATCTGGAACGAACTCGGCATGACCGTCGGTGAAGCGACAGCCCCCTGTCTCCATTATGTCCAGGCATGCCCCGGCACCGCAGTCTGTAAATACGGACTGCAGGATTCCCTGGGTCTTGGAATTGAACTAGAAGAGATGCACCTGGATATGCACCTGCCGGCAAAACTGAAGATGGGCATATCCGGCTGTCCCCGGTGCTGTGGTGAGAGTTACCTGAGAGACATCGGGGTGCTGGGCACCGGCAAGGGCTGGACCGTTATATTCGGCGGCAACTCCGGTGGAAGACCGCGTATCGGGGATGTTGTTGCAAAAGAACTCTCCACAGATGAAGTCAAAGACCTCATAAAGCGGCTCGTTGCCTATTACCAGGATACGGCAAACCCGGGTGAAAGGACCGCACGCTTTGTTGAACGGGTTGGTCTTGACAAAATTAAAAGCGATGTACTCTCGCAGGTGCCCTACATCCCTCTTGCAAATCTCAATCTGAAATAAGCAACGCTACCGGTTCTCCCGGACACCTTTTTTTCCAACAAAGAAAGAGAGGGTGGGACTCCCCTTTCATACGCAGAATATGCAGAGGTCACCATTCGCCGGTATCGTGACCCGTACCTTTCACACAGGCACATCCCCCACCCGCCCGACACCAGTGCATCTCTATCACGCGCGTTTTCATCACCCCCTCCCGCCGGAGAGGAACCCACTGGCAGATCAGGCTTCATTGGCGGATATTGTGCATTCTGCCAATAAATCAGGAATTCTCACCACCAAACCATTTATGAACACAAAGCAGGAATAAGAGACAGGGAGGCCATTCCCACGCAGAAACCATATACAATAATACCAGCAAATGATACCCGGATGTCAGGCCTGCAGCAGAGCGCCAGCCTCATATGTCTGATCATCATGATATACGCAGTGTTCAGCTGTGGATGCATCAATACCACCACACCCGCTGCACCTGCAGACGAAGAGATAAACCACTCAGCACCACTACCTGTCGCTGTCACCATCCCGCCGTACCGGGAATTTGCTGAAGCAGTCGGGGGTGACCGGGTTGAGGTCATGATCATGGTACCACCCGGTGCCAGCCCGCACACCTACGAACCCACACCCGGCCAGCTGAGGGCACTTTCAAAGACAGCACTCTATCTTGCAGTAGGGACAGGCATCGAATTTGAGGATGCCTGGATGGAGAGCCTCACCTCAGTCAACCGCGACATGCAGGTCGTGGATACGTCTGCAGGCATCACTCTGTTAAACACAGACACGGAAGACATCACTAAAGTGGACAAAAGTATCCGCTATGACCCACACGTATGGCTTTCACCCGCAAATGCCCGCATCATCGCACGCAATATCGCCGATGCCTATATCGCATATGCGCCGGACGACGCTGCATATTTTGAGGCACAGTTTGCAGCATACGATGAGAAACTCGCGAGCCTTGATGGAGAGATAAAAGAGACCTTCGCAGGGACCACCAAAAAGACAGTGCTTGTCTACCATCCGGCATGGGGATATTATGCCGATCAGTACGGACTGGCCATGACTTCGATTGAAGAGGACGGAAAAGAACCCTCACCTGCCTCACTCAAAGCAATCATCACCACAGCAGAGGAGGCAGGCATCCGGATCATATTTGCATCCCCGGAGTCACCAACCCGAAATGCCGAAGCCATCGCAGATGAAGTAGGTGGCAGTGTCGTCTATATCAGTCCCCTTGCGGAGAATTACACAGAAAATCAGGTAAAAGTCACCGATGCATTCAGGACATGGGCGGTGTGAGTATGAAACCACCGGTCATCGAAGTAGACCGTATAAACCTCGGACAGGGTGGCCATCGGGTGCTCGAGGATATCAGTCTGACTATCAATGAACACGAATTCCACGCGATCATCGGTCCCAACGGCGGCGGGAAGACCACACTGCTAAAAGTAATTCTCGGACTCATCCGCCCGGATTCCGGCACTGTCAGAGTGATGGGCGGTACCCCCCATGAGATGCGGGCACATCTCGGTTACGTGCCCCAGTTCCGGACCTTTGATTTCCAGTTCCCGATATCGGTGCAGGACATGGTCGCATCCGGTCGCCTCGGTCACCTGAGAAATGCCTTCCAACGCTTCTCCCGTGAAGACATGGACGCGGCAGCAGAGGCCATAGAGACAATGCAGATAACCCACCTGAAAGACCGCCCCATCCATGACATCTCCGGTGGTGAACGCCAGCGGGCAATCATTGCCCGTGCCCTTGCCGGAAAACCCTCTATTTTGCTCCTCGATGAACCAACTGTCTACGTGGACAGCCCGACAGCGGTACGGTTCTACGATATTCTCAGCCAGTTGCGGGAAACGATGACCATCATCCTTGTCACCCACGACATCAGTGCCCTCTCGCCGGATGTCACCAACATCTCCTGTGTCAACCGCCACCTCTTCACTCACCATGACAACCAGATAACAGAAGATATGATTGCAGGCGCCTATCCCTGCCCGGTGGATATCATCGCCCACGGCGTTCCGCACCGGGTCATCAACGACCATGATAACCGGGTGTTCGGAGGCAGAAAATGATCGAGGCACTGGGATTTGAATTCTTCCGCAACGCACTCATCGCAGGATTCCTTGCCAGCATCGCCTGCGGCGTCATCGGCAGTTTTGTCGTTGTCAAACGCATGGCGTCTCTTGCCGGCGGCATCTCCCATGCGGCATTCGGGGGTATCGGCCTGGGATATTTCCTTGGCATCAGTCCACTCGCAGGTGCAGCGGCGGTCGCACTCGGCACCTCTGCTGCCACCGCATGGATACGGATGAAGGCACACCAGCATCTCGACACACTCGTGGGTGCAATCTGGGCCACCGGCATGGCGGCAGGTATTCTTTTCATCTACATCACTCCCGGGTTTGCACCTGATCTCTTCAGTTATCTCTTTGGAAATATTCTCCTCGTCCCCCGCGAGACACTCCTCATGATGGCCATCCTTACCGCAGGGATATGCAGCATTGTAGCCATCCTCTACCCCCGCCTCGTTGCCGTCACCTTTGACGAGGAGTATGCATCAGTGATGGGCCTGCACCCGGACCGGATCATGGTCATCCTCCTGCTCTTAACCGGCCTCACGGTTGTGATGCTCATCCAGATTGTGGGAATCATCCTTGTGATTGCCCTCCTGACACTCCCTGCCGCAACCGCCCGCCTCTTCTCCCGCAGTATGAAAGAACTGATTGTCGGTGCATCACTTCTCGGCATCGTCTTCACCACCACAGGCATCTGGCTCTCCTATGCCTTTGATATCCCGTCCGGTGCGACCATTGTCATTGTGAGTGCGTGTGTCTACTTTGGAGCACTCCCCCTGCAGCACCGGGTACTGGGTCGCAGGGAATCGGTCTGAATTCAGACAGATGAATACCCCACACAGAGGAAAAAAACAGGAGAGACAATAAAAAAGAAGAGGGAGGGGATCAGGATGCCTGCATAAACCGGACAGAGGTGCTGCCGTCTTCGGTGTGCAGTGTCAGATCATCCCCACCGATCTGATAGGCGGCCGCATCCTCCAGTGCCGCCAGATACCCCGTCTCCTGATCCATCACGCCTGCAGGGGTTTCACAGTACATCATCGTAAGACCCGGCGGGCCAATCGAAATGGTCTGTTTGTCTGTGGTATATGAGCCAAAAAAGGTGTTGCACCCGGCACTGCCGGTCACCTGTCCGTCCGTCCCGAAGGCTGCGGTCACCTTGGTGTTCTCCAGTGCGGATACCGTATTCCCTTCTGCGTCCCGGTACGAGACCATATGCCATTCTCCGGTGGTAAGTTTCGGCTGTGCCACCGCGTAGGTCAGAAGAATACTGCCGCCTGCATCTCGCAGAGTGAGCGTCTTCGGTGCCCGTTCAAATGTTGCCACATCACCAAGGAGACTCAGGTATCGTGACTCCTGTTCCGTCACGCCCTCAGGAGAAGCACAGTACATTTTCGTGGAACCAGCCGGGCCGATGGCCATCTCTGTTTCACTCACCGTATAGGACGCAAAATAATTGTTGCACCCGGCACTGCCGGTCACCTGTCCGTCTGCACCAAACACCGCAGTGATGGTGGTGTTTGCCAGAGGCGAGATCACCCCCTTTCCGTTGTAATACCCGGCCAGCTCCCATGTATCCCCCTGCGGGGTGGGAATATACCGTTCATACACCGCCATCCGCCGACCGTCTGCATCCATGAGGGTCAGGTCATCCGGACCAACGCGGTAGGAGACAGACGCCTGCACAGCCGTAAGATACGCACTCTCCTGATCCATCACACCCTCCGGATCCATACAATACATCTCAGTCATGGCAAGAGGCCCGATAGAGATACCACTGCCGGTCACAGAATATGATCCGGAATAGCTGTTGCACCCGGAATTACCGGATATCTGACCATCATCACTGAACGCGGCCGTGACAGCAGTTCCCGTGACAACAGAGACAAAACCACCCGCCCCGTTATTGTAGCCGGTGAGCAGCCATTCTGTTCCGTTCAGATTCTGATCCACCGCACGGAAGATGAGGATCTCCTGCCCGGATGAATCGGTTACGGTGAGCTTGTCACCAGAAACCACATATCCCGCCGCTGTCTGAAGAAGGGACAGATACCGTGACTCCTGGTCCATAACACCCGGCTCGCCGCAGAACATCATCGTCACTATTGGCATACTCACCGTAAATGACGGCCCGTCAGTGACATACGGCGCATTGTAGGTGTTGCAGCCAGACGTTCCCCCCACAGACCCGTCTGCGAACTCTGCTGTTACCGGTGCTGTGGCAAGCGGTTCTGCCATGGTCCCGTCCACATTCATATAGCTCTCCAGCATCCAGACCGTGCCAGTCAGTTCTCCTCCCCCGGTCACCGGCCCCTCTGTACATCCACAACAGAAGGAAACGGCGAGGATAAGGAGAACCGCCCCCACAGTCACTACACCTCTTCTCATATGGCCCCTAATCACACCCGGACAATATATAATCTATGGTGAAAACGAGTAAACGCTGTTTTGTGCGTTTGTTCACTCCTGCAACTGCGGTGTACAACTCGTGTCACTTTGGAAAATCCTGACATCTGGTTAAGCAACGCATAAATAACCCCAAAAAGGGCCTGCATCTTGGTAAAACACATCCACACAGAAGCCCGGAGCAGGACATTCTCAGCCGGAGACAAACCATAGATCCTCAAAAAATACCCAACAATAGCGACCCCTTGGCATTCCGCAATAAATCGCCATTTTAGCAAATAAAAGGCATTATATCCGTATTTTTTCGGCAATAAAAAAGAGCATAAAATACGTCCATTTTACTCCCGAACCCCAAAACGCAGGAAGTCAAAAAGGGTGATCAAAGGGTTACAAAAACGGGGGAGAGGCAGTACCCCCGTTTCCAATATTCATCCCACCCTGTTTTTTCACACATACACACGTTTTCTTTCACTTCGCAGCATTTCTACAGGGCCAAAAAAAACAGGATTATTATTCCAGGCACGCCCGGCCCAGTTCAAATGCCCGGATATTGGTCTCAACCGTCTTCGACGGCACACACCGGGAAATAGCCTCCCTGAGTGCCTCAACACTCAGCGGCAGCGCGTGTGACGCTGCACCAAGCATCACTACATTCTGTGCGAGAATGGTGCCGGCTTCAACAGCAAGACCTGCCGCATCAATCACTGTGCAGGAAATGTCCCCCAGACGTTCGATAATCTCAGCTGACGTCGGCACCTCGGCACCGTCAGTGAAGGCCGATGTCGGGATAACGACTGCATCACTGGTGATGATGGTACCACCGTTCTTAAGGAAATGGCGATACCGGAGTGCTTCCAGGAGGTCAAATGAGATGATAAGATCCGCTGTACCCGGAGAAATCAGAGGTCCATATACCCCGCCGATCCGGATATGGGTCTCAACAGACCCACCGCGCTGTGCCATTCCATGAGTCTCAGCGCCACGAACCGGCACGCCCGCAACCAGACATGCCTCACCCAGGATATTTGAGGCAAGAATTGTGCCCTGACCACCAACACCGACAATCAGCAGATCAAAGGATTCTTTCATTGTGCACCTCCCTTATGAATTGCCCCCGCAGGACAGATGTCAGCACATACCGAACACCCGCTGCAGAGATTCGTTATCAGTGCCTTCCCGTCGTGGAATTCAATAGCCGGGCACCCGAACTTCACACAGAGTCCACACCCGGTGCAAATCTCAGGGTCAACCACATACGGTTTCCGGCGGATGCCCTCACGGCGTGCGGCAATCACACACGGCTGCCGGGCAACGATCACCTTCACACCATCACGATCCTTAGCCGTCTTCAGTGCCTGGAGGAGACCGGTAAGATCATAGGAACTTACTGTCTCAACCCAGGGCGCACCGACGGACCGGCATATCGCCTCAAGGGCGACAGGAGGAGAGGCAACACCGGTGGCGGTCACCCCGGTATTCGGATTGGGCTGGTGGCCGGTCATCGCCGTGATACGGTTATCGAGAATGACTACGGTCATATTGGCACCATTGTATACTGCATTCAACAGACCCTGAATGCCGGTGTGCAGGAAGGTTGAGTCACCGATAGTGCATACCACCGGGCGGGTCTCACCAGAATGCGCGATACCGCTTCCGACCGTGATGGACGCACCCATGCAGATGGTGGTGTCCACCGTGCCGAGCTGAATGCCCAGAGTATAACAGCCGATATCACTCGGGAAGATACCATCTTTAAACACTTTCTTCATCGCATAGAAAACCGCACGGTGGCCACATCCGGCGCAGAGAAGCGGCGGCCGGGCAGGAATGCCTGCTTCGGGTGTAACCTTTGGATAGGTCTTTGTGGGAACAAATCCGGTCGATGGCATCGCCTCCGCTACTGCAGCAGGAGAGAGTTCGCCTTCCATCGGGAGATGACCATCCATCTTTCCATGCACGACAGTCGTTGTCGCTACCATCCGGACTGCTTCTTCTATTACCGGCGAGAGTTCTTCGATGACAAGAATAGTCTCATGCTGGTCTACAAACGCTTTGAGCCATGCGGCGTCGATCGGATAAGCACCGATCTTTGCAAACGATACATCCTCAGAAATAAGTTCTTCCACATAAGATACAGCAATACCTCCGCTGATGATGGCAGTCTTTCCGCGCACCTCTGCGGTGTTGAACCCTCCTTCGACAAACATCTTCGCAAGCGCGGCCTGTTTCTCGTTGAGTTTTTTGTGCAACACCCGTGTATGCTTAGGAATTACCACATACTGTTGGGGGTTCCGTACAAACACACCGGTTCTGTGTCCGGTGCCGGAGACACCTGGTTCAACGTCACTTTTTGAGTGGCAGATGCGCGTTGTTGGCCGGAAAAGCACCGGCAGACCTACTTCTTCTGAAATCGCAAAGGCAGCCTTCATCATCGAATGGGCCTCGCGGACAGTCGCGGGGTCCAGGCACGGAATCTTTGCAAAGAGGGCATACCGCCTGCTGTCCTGCTCATTCTGAGAACTGTGGGCATACGGGTCATCAGCAGACATAATCACAAATCCGCCGGTGACGCCGGTGTAGGCACTGGTGAGAAGCGGATCTGCTGCCACATTGAGCCCGACATGCTTCATTGTGACAAGGGAACGGATGCCTGTCCATGCCGCGGCAAGGGCATTTTCAAAGGCAACCTTCTCATTTACCGACCATTCAACATAAAAATCACGGTCTTTCTGGTGGCGAAGATAGTCTATCACTTCTGATGAAGGAGTCCCCGGATACCCGCTCGCAAAGTCAATCTCTGCTTCCAGGCACGCGTGGGCGATCACCTCATTCCCCAGCATATATCGAGTATTCATACCTGAAAGAAAGTATGAGTAAGAATGTGTTTATACTATTCTGATCCGACTGGCTCTCTGCCCCCCGAAATACAGATTTGCCGCCCAAAAATTGAAATCAAAACGCTTAATTACTCAGGAGTATCATCTAATTAGGTAATTCTACGAGTGGGCCCGTAGCATAGTTGGTGGTGCACCCGGCTGATAACCGGGAGGTCGTGCGTTCAAGTCGCACCGGGCCCATTATTCTTTCATTTTTTTTATGATGAGAAACATCAGTACAACTGACTCTTCTCATAAATCAGACTCAATTAATTCATTTCTTTAATAAAGTGGTGCTCCCCAATACACTATATGGACATACGACAAGCCGCGGTGGTCGCAATCGCGGGGGTTGCAATCTTCTTTTACCTCGCATATATCGGACAATTTTTGGCAAGCATCGCTGTTATGATCATACTGATCATCGGCATGGTCATTCTCATGACCAGACTTAGTAAGAAATTTGGTGACAGACCCGATCTGACCGCAAAACTCAGCCCGAACGCAAAAAGTATCATCATCAAAAACTCGGGGAACACCAGTGCCTTCCAGGTTCATGTCGCGCTCGTCCCGCTTGATATTGAATATGACATTACAGAGATCCCTGCAGAGGAGGAACATACGTACCCCCTTGACAAGATGATCAACGAGGCAAAGGCATACATCACATGGAAAGATAGTGAGGGGAATGACCTCAGCCATGAAAGTATCATCTCCGCCTTAGGGAAAGGAGAGGACGACCTTCTCAAACCGATGTTTCCGATGTTTGATATCAAAACGAAATAATCACAGACTGCATCTACTGTTTTGTGATAAATCACATCGTGATTTCTCATAAAAACAACCTGTCTCCATATTTTTGAATCCCGGATTTCATTTAGTTTTATTGCATTCATACCGGTAACCGGAGCAAGGGGGAATCCTTTCCAGTTCCCCATGCAACTCATAACATTTCAGAGGGATGGATCAGGGAAGGGAACTTTCCCTCTCCCATGTTCATAACCATGCACGAATTGAATCCTAGAATCTGTCTGATCATTAAAATGAAATGGTCAGGATCCCGAAATCCAAATGCACCTCAGTTTATGACATCAATATTATTATTGAACCTAAACCTGCAGCGTTTGTATATCCAAAACAGAAGTAATGTACAATATCTGATGCAGAGAAACGGATTTAGTAATGGTGTGTATTCGTCCGGGTGTGGCCGATAATCCGGCTATCAGGTATTTTCAGAAAACATGCAGATAAACAGAATCCATGCATTCACCCCGTTTGGCATGCACGGATTTGTATCATCTGTCAGGTGTTCATTCACGGACGGGATGCCCATAATTTCTTCCGGTTCAGAAGGATTCTCAATAACCGTTGTCTCAGCCCAATTCCTGCGCACATTCTGCGTGAAGTTCTGCAAAGAGCATACGAACAGTATCCCTGTCACCCCTTTCAAAAGCAGCACGGATGTCTGCTACATCAACACCCTGCTCCTCAATCATCGCAATATGCTTCTCAATCTGCTCTTTACGTTTCAATTCACCAGTACGGTCACTACTACATTCACTGCCTCCGGACGAAACATCACATTCTTCGCCCATACCAGGCAGGCCTTCATCACGGAATTCTCCCATAAGAAAATGAACCACATCTTTGTCCCCTGATTCAAATGCGGCCCGTATTTCGGTCACATCTATGCCCTGCTCCTCAAGAAGAACAAAACAATTCACCAGCCGCGGTTCAGGATAAACAGCTCTGTCTGCATCCGCACCAGTGTCTGCACTCACCGGGAAGATGACGAGTGCAAAGAGGCAGAAAGTCACAGCCAAACCAGCGAGTAATATCTTCGAATGTCTAATCATCAGGGTACCTTCCTTCTTCGCGTATCAGGTGCCGGACATAACGCCCTCAGGCGCGTCCCGCTCCCTTTTCATACATCAGCGGGTTCGGGGATAAATGAATGAAATGAAAACAGTTCCACTATAGAACCACCTGGTTTCATGCATAAACCCGATAAATCATCACCGGAAAAATTGTGTGGCAGTATGAACTGCTGTTCAAAATCTGTGTCAGTTTCCGGCATCTTTCTCTTCTGCAAGAAGAAACTCAAGGACTTTTCCCATTGCCTCATGCAGACCGGATTCATCCTTTGCATATTGCTGCACAGCCTTATAGAGCATCACTGCTGCTTCAAACCCATACAGGGCAACTGCATCATCTGCGGAGAGTTCTTTCTGGTACACATCAATTAAAAATCCGTCACTGCTATACATCAGTTCAGAGAAAAGGCCGTCTTCGCCCAGCACAAGATACTGATTATCCACCTTCTTTGTGGTGTCATCCGGCCGGTAGGGCATAGGATCAGTCTTTCCCAGAATCAACATCTTCTGGTCAAAGTAGACCGTGTCATAGAGCGCGCCCTTCCCATCCTGTTTTCCCCTGAGCATCATCAAGAGACCTGCTGTTGGAACTATCGCTGCAGCGTCTGCTGCAAGACGCAAGATCATAGACACTTCTGCCGCATGAATCTCCGGGGAGAGGCCATCAACCCCTTCTGTACTCTTCTTTGCACAGGCAATTGCTGCCTGAAATCCTTCTTCAATCTTCTCCAGATCGCATGAACCCTGCATATGGAATCGTTATACAAAAAGAGGTATTAACCCTTCGCAAGCATTGAACCACAAATACGCAAAAAAGGGAGACAATAGAAATGGAAAAGAAAGAAATAGAAAAACTCAGACCGATTCTGCCAGCAGATAATGACGGTGGTGCCCGGTCACCTTCACCCGGAGACGGGTCCCCAGCGGGATCTCTTCTGGTATGACAATATTCTGATAGGTTGCATCCCGTGCAATCACAGACCCACTCTTCTTCTGTTCGGTGACAAGCACCGGGAGTTCACGCCCAATCCATCGGAGATTTTCTTCATCATATATCCGTTCGGTGAGGCGGGTTAAGGCACGGGACCGTTCCTTTTTCACCCAATCGGGAAGATCATGGTGACGGGCCGCAGGCGTCCCCTCTCTCACCGAGAAGCGGGTGATATTTACCTTGGTCGGCCGTACGCGTCCGATCATCTCAAGAGTCTCATCAAACTCAGCACACCCCTCGGTGGGAAATCCTGCGATGATGTCTGTTGAAACCCGCACATCAGGAATTACTGCACGGAACGCTGCCACCACCGCTTCAAACTTTGCTGCTGTATATCCCCGGTTCATTGACGCGAGGACTGCATCAGACCCTGACTGCACCGGCAGATGCACAAACCCAAAAATCTTTTCGTGGGCAAATGCCGGTGCAAGGCGATCGATGATGCGCCCGGCTGTCGCGGGATTCATCATCCCAACCCGGAGACGGAAATCACCCTTTACACCGGCAATCTGCTCCAGCAGGTAAGCAAGGTCCTGCCCGATGTCCATACCCCAGGCGCTCACATCCTGTCCGGTGAGCTGAATTTCATAAGCACCCTGTGCTGCCAGCTGTTCCACTTCAGCAACAATTGCTTCAGCGGAAAAACTCTTCAGGGGGCCCCTGGCCGGCCGGGTGATACAATAGGTACATGACCCAAGACAGCCGGTACCGATCTGAACAACCCCGGTATGGGGGTCAGTCATCGCCCCCACCTCCGGGCATGTGAGATACATCTCTTCCGGCAAAATCAGGTGGAGAGTTGGATCGGTTTCAAGGAGGAGTTCACGCTGCACCACCGGCATGCACCCTGTTACAACAATCTCTTTTCCGGCATATGCCCGGATACGGCGCAGCATCGTCCGTTCGGTTGCCCCCACTACTGTGCAGGTATTGATGATGATGCACTCTGCTTCGTCAGCAGGCACCTGTACACATCCCTGCCGCTCTGCAAGAGCAACGATCTTCTCAGTATCAGCGTGATTGAACGTACAGCCGTATGACTCGGCGTAGATGGTTTTATTTCGCAGGGTATCCATATATGGCTCCGTTTCGCAGGAATATCGTTTCACCGGCAGGGAGATAATGATGAGGATTTAGTAGTATTCAGGATTTTTTTCATGATCATGCGGTCTTCCCCCTCACCAAAGTACTCACATATTGTCTCTGTGAACATGTAATCCAGAGAATCATACAGAGACCGGGCCGGGCGGTTTTCCGGGTGTACGGAGAGATACAGTTCCCGTACCCCCAAAGCCTCAAACCGCTCTTCAGGGGCCTGCATCAAAGCACGCCCAATTCCCCGGCCGAGATGGGACGGCATAACCCCGAGGCGGATGATCCATGCAGCTGTGCTCCCGCCGGTGACTGGTGCACCGATGGCATATCCACAGACCACACCATCACAGATGGCGCAGAGAAATGTTGAACCATACAGGGCCCCTGCCTGCCGGACAAAGACTGCCCCTGCATAAAGTTCATTTTGCCCCTACCATTGAAGACACAGACGGCGGCAAAGTCATCGTCTGTATACTGCCGGATTGAAACACCGGCATCTCCCATCATCCCACCTCCATCCTCATCCTAATTCTCAGCGTGACCGGAAGGACAGAACAACGTCCTGTTCACAGAGGGCATCTACAAGGACAAGAGCAAGCATACTCTCTGCGACAACCCCTATCCGTGGCACAATACAGGGATCATGTCGACCCTCCACAGTGACCATAGCATCTCTCAAATCCATTGAAACGGTCTGCTGCGGCTGTGCGATGGAAGGGGTCGGTTTCACCGCAATCCGCACAATGACAGGAGCACCGGTCGAGATACCACCAAGAATACCCCCCGCATTGTTGGAAGAATATCCCGCAGACGTGATGGCGTCATTATGAACCGAACCACGCATCCGGGCTGCGGCAAACCCGGACCCAAACTCCACACCCTTCACCGCACCAATGGAGAGCATTGCGTGGGCAATCTCAGCATCCAGTTTTCCGGCCGCAGGAGCACCAAGCCCCGGCGGGCACCCGGTGGCGGTCACTTCCAGAATCCCGCCCACAGAGTCATGCTCCTCTTTGGCCCGGAGGATTGTCTCCTCAAAACGATCCGGTGCTGACTCGCCGCCGATCTCACATATACTGCTTTCGATATGGATGCCCCGTGTGGCAAGCACCTGCATCGCAAGAGCCCCTGCCATCACCCGTGAGACGGTTTCACGGCCTGAACTTCTGCCGCCGCCCCGATGATCCCGGCATCCATATTTCTGGTAATAGGAAAGATCGGCATGGCCGGGCCGTGCTGTATCACGGAGTGTGTCATACGCACTGCTCTGTGCATCCCGGTTTCGTGTGATCATCGCAACCGGCATACCGGTTGTTTTCCCTTCAAAAATTCCTGACAGAATCTCCACCTCATCCTGCTCCTGACGGGGCGTGGACAGAGGATTTTTTCCCGGCCGCCGCCGTTCCATCAGAGGTTTCAGGTGTTCTGTGTCAAAGGGTATCTGCGGGGGGCAGCCGTCAACGACCACACCCAGTGCCGGCCCGTGGCTCTCGCCAAACATCGTGCAGCGAAAATATCGTCCAAACGTATTCATCCCAATATCTCCCGTATCAGTGCAGCATCCACGGTAATACCCGTAAAGAGCCGCATCTGTTCCTGTGCCTGATATACAAACAGTTCTGTGCCACGGATACAACGGCAGCCTGTAGCCCGTGCCTGTCGGAGAAGCTTTGTCTCCGGCGGGGTATAGACAAGGTCAAAAACGGTCTGGTGTGCCCGAAGATCTCCAGCCGCAAGGACACTGCCCCCCGCTCCCTCCATTCCTACCGGGGTTGCGTTCACAATCACATCCGTCTTTTCCGGATCATAGGTATCAGGGGTGCCGTATTCGCACCCAAAGTGACGGGCAATGATATGGGCCCGTTCCACCGTCCGGTTCAGCACAGTTACTTCCATCCCAAGGTCCTGCAGGGCATACACTGCCGCACGGGCAGCGCCCCCTGCCCCGAATACCACCGCACGACCAGGCGGGGTGCCTGCAAGCGGTTGCCGGATACCCGTCCAGTCGGTATTTGCACCGACACACCAGTCACCGCACCGGACAACCGTATTCACCGCACCAATCGCATGGGCGTCTGCTGTTATCTCATCACAGTATTGCATAACATCTGACTTGAACGGAATGGTCACCGAAAGACCCTTTACCCCGGCTGCCCGGGCTGCTGCCATAATGGCACCAAGGTCGGGCCACTCGATACGGGTATAGATGCCGTCCACCCCACAGGCTGCAAAGAGGGCAGTGAAAAGTTCAGGACTTCTGCTGTGCAGACAGGGGTTTCCGATGACAGCAAAGATACCGTGCAGGGGCATGCCTTCCGCTCCGCAGAGGCGCTCTATGGTGACCTGCCATTCATCCCTTTCCATCCGTGTCTGCTGCAGAAATGTAACAAACTCACGGCAGCCCGCAACTGACCGGCGTTCATCTATACATGCCTGTATCCGGGTGACGGTATCAGCATGAGAGAGGCCGCCGGTATCAATGCAGAAGTCGGCTGCTCCCCGGTACAGAGGCAGCCGGGCCTTACGAACGGCGGCCACCTCTTCTGCGTGGGAGAGGCCCGTTAACGGCGGGCGGGTGCTCCCTTCTGTCCGTGCCGCAAGGACCGCATCATCTGCGTCCAGAAACACGGTGAGGCTGCCGGTGCGGAGTGCCTGCACATTGTCACTCAAAAGGATGGCACCGCCGCCCGTTGCCACCACAACTCCCTCCGGCGGCAGTGCACGAATGGCTGCGGTTTCTGCAGCACGGAATGCAGGTTCTCCCCGCTCTTCAAAGATTGCAGGGATAGACATGCCTTCCGCCCGCTCCACCATCCCGTCGGTGTCGAAGAGCCGGTAGCCCAGGCCCTCTGCGAGAAGCGCACCAATGGTTGTCTTCCCGCTACCCCGGGGCCCGATGAGAACAATTCTCATAAAATTCCTCCTTTCCGGAGTGCATCCCAAAATCCGGGATAGGATTTCTGCACACATTCCGGGTGCAGGATTTCCACATCGCCCCGCTTCAGGGCGACCACCGCTGCACTCATCGCGGTTCGGTGGTCGTCATCCGGGTCAATAGTGCCGCCCCCCGGAAGTTTCCCGGGAGTAATAGTGAGCGTATCATCTGATACATTCGCTACGGCCCCACCAAGGGCAGCAATTCTGACCACCGCAGATATTCGGTCACTCTCTTTTACCCGCAGGTTGCGGATACCGGTGATGGTGGTCGGCCCGTCAGCAAAGGGTGCCACTGCTGCGAGCGTCAAAACAATATCCGGTGCATCACCCATGGCAACAGTAATGCCCCTGAGCCTGCCGTCTGATGTGACCGTAACAGAGTGGCTGCCTTCCGTGACCCGACATCCCATCTCCGCAAGCAGGCTGAGAAACACCCGGTCACCCTGGCAGGACACAGGATTCAGGTGCGTGACCTCCACCGTCCCGCTGCAGACAGCGGCGATTGCAAAGAAGTATGAGGCAGAGGAGTAGTCTCCCTCGACAGTATACTCTGCCGGCAGATATCCACCCGGAGATACGGAGAAACGCCGATATCCGTCCCGCTCCACCGGAGCCCCGAAGGTGGCCATCACCTCAGCCGTGATATCAAGATAGGCCCGCGACGCCGGCTTGCCGGGAGTAGTGATCACCGTCTTTTCTGCGCCGCACGGTGCCGCCATCAACGCAGACGAGAGGAACTGACTGCTTGCGGAGGCATCTATTTCCATATTACCACCCCGGAATTCCCCGTCCACGCATACCGGCGGAAACCCGGATTCTTTCAGATACCGAATCTTCCCGCCGGCACTGTTCAGCGCATTCACCAGAGGTGCCACCGGCCGGGACTGCATTCGCTGACTTCCCGTCAGACATACCGGGACATCTGCAAGAAGAGCAAGCGAGAGAAGCATCCGCATGGACGTACCGGAACTGCGGCATTCAATGGTGCATCCCGGAGAGGGGGAGAATTTCCCTCCGGTGCCTTCCACTAAGAGGTCGCCCGTGCCGATGACAGTAATTTCTGCTCCAAGCTGACGGAGGGCAGTGATGGTCACCTCTGTATCCTCTGACTGCAACGGGTCATGGATCACCGACCTCCCATCTGCACACGCGGCTGCAATGAGTGCCCGGTGTGTATAACTCTTTGAGGGCGGTGCTGCAATACAGGCCCTGATCCCGGAAACTGCCGGGAGGTGGAGACTCATTTTTTTCCCTCCAGCCGGCCATACCAACCAAGGTCTTTGACGAGAGCCAGCCTCCCGACTGCCTCCAGTGCCTCCGGGAGGCCGGGCCCTATCTCCACGTCAATGAAGAATATGTAGTTCCCCATGGCACGTTTGGACGGCCGTGACTCAATACGGGTGAGGTTCAGACCGCACCGGTCAAACGCTCCCAGCAGTTCATACAGGAGGCCCGGCCGGTCTGCACCGGGATCGATTATCAGAGAACACTTCCCGGTCGTTGGCCGGGTTTCGGGGCGGTGTGCCGATATGCGCAAAAACCGCGTAGTATTGTCTCTCGTGTTCTGGACACGGCGCTGCCGGAGAGACAAACCAGCCATACGGGCGGCAGTCTCTGTTGTGATGGCACCGGTGCCGGGATGAGAGGCGGCCATTGCGGCACTTGCACTGTTGCTCTCCGTATGGATGACCGGCACACCAAGACTGTCGGTGAACCGGAGACACTGATCATGCGCCTGAGGATGGGCATAGATGGCACTTACTTCACCTGCAGGAACATACGCTGCAAAATGGTGAACAACCGGCAAATATGCCTCCCCGGTGATTACAACAGGAACACGGGACAGGCAGTCCATCACCGGGCCGACTGCACCGGCGTCACTATTCTCCACCGGCACAATGCCGTCGCACTTTGCCTCTGTTACCGCCCGGAATACATCTGTTACGGTTGGAAAAAGGAGAATCTCATCATCAGTAAGGGCACGTGCCATCTCATGACTGAACGTGCCTTCCGGCCCCAGACATCCGAGGATCATTTCTCCACCAGCCCCTGTATGAGCCGGTTTGTTGTCTCCATGGACGCAGGGATGACCGGTCCGAAGAATGCGGCATTTTCCTCAAAAAACGCTGCAAACCCGTCAGTATCATGGGTGCAGACAATATCCCGGAGGCGTGCTGCGGCAGCAGAGAATGCCGTCACCACCTCACGCACCTCAGGATTGTCCTGAAGGATGGGGCCATAGAGGTCCGCATCCTGCCCGAGGATTCTCCCAATAATCCCGGTCTCTATCTGGTATATCGGGCTCTGATAGCGGAGCAGATTTTCAGGAGCAGCATCAATTTCACGCATCGTCTCAGCGACAACGAGTGTGGAGAAATGCATCAGACCCTGAATAACTGCCATCATACGGTCATGTTCCGGTGCTGTTGCAACCGTCACCCGTGCCCCCTGCCGGGAGAGGAGCCCCAGAATCTCATCCCCTGCGGCAGGCATGCATCGGGCGGGAACAGCAATCACCGTCTGACCGGCAAGTGACGATACCCCCGGCCCGAACATCGGGTGCAGGCCAATTACCTGTGCAGGGGTGGCAAGCATCGCTTCCATCGCCCCCTGCTTTATTGAAGTGAGATCGCAGATTATCTGGCCACCGGAAAGAAACGGGGCAATATCATCGATGACGGCCACCGTATCACGGATGGGAACCGAGACTACTACAATCCGTGCCTGCTGTGCAAGATCACGGGAACTAAGCTCTGTCGTGCGCCCGGAGATAATCACCAGGTAGCCTTCTTTCTCGAAGACATCACGGAAGAAACGGCCCATCTCCCCCCGGCCACCAATGATACCCACAGTATTGTCGTCAGGTTTCACGTATCGTCTCCAGAACGGCCACGCCAAAATGACGCCCCCCCTGCTGTCGGTGCCCGAGGACGGTATCACCAGGTTTCAGGGCGGCAACCGATATTGCGGTGCCTTCATCACTCACAAGGCGGACGGTCTCTGCATTCTGGAGCACAAGAGATGATTTCATCCCGTCCTGCTCCACTTCAACTAGGACCATGGGCCGCCGTTCGGTCTTCACCCTGCCGACCATCGCCATTGTTGTGGTACCGTCCTCACGGGCAACAAGCACGCGGTCGCCTGCCACGACCTCTGAGAGATATTTGGTCTTCCCGTCAGCCATCATCACGTAGGCATGCACAGCCCCTGCGTTCACCCGGAATGGACGGGGTGCGACATACGGGTTCTCCAGTGTCTCGGCCTGCACCAGAAGGAAGGCAGACGAGGTATTGCCAATGAGCATCCCCTCGCCTTCCTGCATCAGAGAACAGGTGTCAACACAGACCCGATCGCCCATGATGCCCGGTGATATGGCGGTCACCGTAAAGGGCACAAGGTCATAGTGGGGAGTGATGGCACGGACACAGGCAGCGGTCCGGATTATTTCTGCCGGATCATCTGTAACAAGACAGATACCTGCCGTGCCACGTTCAAGAACTGTGAGGGCCGTCTGTGCCTCTTCTGCGGTGCGCACGCTCGCAATGATACGACCGGATTGTGAAACCAGATTCTCCAGCGGAATCACCGACCAGTCAGTGGTTGTGACAATCACCGGTGCCATCTCTGCCAGACGGAGTGCCTCTGTCTCGCCTTCCTTCCCGTCAATACAGACTTCATGCACATCAGTACCTAAGACCAGATCGCCATCCGATGCTATAACTATCACCCTCCCGAGCGCATGCAGGGGGCCGGCTCCTGTTGCAACCAGGGCGTCTGCCCCCTGCTCAATGGCTGTCGTCGCGCATTCCTTCCCACATGAGCGGACATCCACCCAGAATGTCTTCATGCACCGCCCCCGAGTGCATCTTCAGGCGTTGCATCCCGGTGGACCACATGCGTGATGGCACGAATGAACCGTGCCGGATCGTCACGCTGGAAGGCATTTCTTCCCATCGCAACGCCAGCAGCACCGGCACCGATTGCCTCCCGGATTATCATAAGCGTCTCCAGGTCACCACCTTTCTCGCCACCTGCGACCAATACCGGCACCGCACAGGCACCGGTAATTGCTGCAAAACTTTCCGGGTCACCGGTGTAACTGGTCTTGATGATATCAGCGCCCAGTTCTTCTGCCACCCGCACACAGAGACCGATTGCCTCCGGATCAGCAGGGTCAATACCCTCACCACGGGGGTAGATCATGACCAGAAGCGGCATGCCCCAGCGGGTGCACTGCCAGGAGATGACACCTGCCTCCTCGATCATCTTTGACTCGTTCGGGGCTCCCAGATTGATATGAATGGAGACACAGTCTGCACCGAGGGATATGGCCTCTTCTACCGAACAGACGGAGACCTTGTCATTCGGGTCCGGGTTAAGAGACGTACTCGCCGAAAGATGGACGATGAGGCCGATGTCAGAGCCCGCCTTCCGGTGACCGTGGCGCACCATGCCCTTATGAAGGACAATCGCATTCGCACCGCCCTCACTCACTGCAGAGATGACCCTGGGCATATCATGAAGCCCGTAAATCTGCCCGACTGAGAAACCATGGTCCATCGGGATGATAACCGACCGACCGGTATTCCGGTCCATGATCCGCTCCAGACGGATGGCCTTTCCGATCATACGCGGCCACCTGCTCTGAGGATCTCTGCTGCCTCCTCTGCGCTGCGGTGTTCGTGAACCACCTGCGCCATTGCACGGACAAATAAGTCCGGGTGTGGATGCTGGAAGGCATTTCTGCCGATGGAGATGCCCGCAGCACCGCCTTCCATCGCCCCTTCGATCATCTGCAGGGTCGCAAAGTCATCACCGCGTGCGCCGCCTGCGACCACCACCGGGACATGACATCCGGCGGTGACCTCACGGAAAGAGTCAGGATCACCGGTGTAGGGGGTCTTCACAATATCAGCACCCAGTTCTGATGCCACCCGTGCCGCATGTTTGACCTCATCTACACCCTTTTCATTGACAATATTCGGCCCACGTGGGTACATCATCGCAAGAAGTGGCATGCCCCATTCCATACAATCGACTGCGATACGACCGAGGTCTTCAAGCATCCGCGCCTCGGAGTCAGCACCGATATTGCAGTGCACCGAGACACAGTCTGCTCCCATCTTCAGGGCATTGGGAACCGTATTTACGATTACCTTGTTATTCGGATCAGGACCCATGTCTGTGCTTGCAGAGAGATGGAGAATCAGGCCGATGTCAGGCCCGCCTTTCCGGTGGCCGTGCAGGGCAAGTCCGATGTGGCCGATGACTGCATTGGCCCCCCCCTGTGCCACCAGGTTCACACTCTCTTCCAGATCGATAACGCCTGCAATCGGTCCGCTCGATACCCCGTGGTCCATAGGAACGATTACTGTTGTGCCCGTGTCACGGTTCATGATTCTTTCCAGTCGGATTTGTTTTCCTCTCATGGTAGTCACTCCCGGCAGTAGCTGCCGAACAGAATAAAATGCACCTACCACTCAGAGAGTAAACGCAAACCGGTTAAAGATTGCGCTCACTTCGCAGTAGGGCCAAAAAAACTGATAATAACGATATGTGCAGTGTGAAGAGCCTGTGCTGGGGCTAAGAGCCATCACGGGCAAAAATCGATCTCCACACATTGACCAAAGTATGGGGATACCTCAGATATAAATATTTGTGCAGATTATGACCCACTAAGAAACTATACCAATCACACCCCCCCCTCCGGCAAAGAAGATAAACAATTAAAACCAATTTTTATGGTACAAATGCGCAGGATTGGATTACTGGGGTGCGGGAATGTCGGTGAAATCATCGCACGCAAACACGAGGGAGTTAATATTGTAGCCCTCCATGACGCAGTTTATGACAAAGCAAAGGCAGTACAGGATGCGTGCGGGGCAAAGGCATACGAGTCATTTGATGAGTTCCTTGCACAGGATCTGGATCTCGTTGTAGAGGCAGCGTCTGTTTCTGCAGTGCGGGCCCATGCAGAAGCAATCCTTCTCGCGGGAAAGGACATGATAATCCTTAGCGTGGGAGCTCTCTCGGATGACCCGTTCAGGGATCATCTTAAAGCGTGTGCAGTAGAGAAAGGCAAAAAAATCTACATCCCGAGTGGTGCCATCACCGGCCTTGACAACATGAAAGTCTGCCAGATTGCGGAAGTCAGCAAAGTGCTTTTGCGGACGACCAAAAATCCCCGTTCACTGGGCATTGATGCAGACCGTCCAATGCTCCTCTTTAAGGGAACCGCACGTGACTGTATCCGACAGTACCCAAAAAATATCAACGTTGCCATTGCAATCGAACTGGCTTCAGGCCATGAAGTTGAAGTTGAACTTTGGGCAGACCCAAACACTGACCGGAATACCCACGAAATTATTGTCGAAGGCGAATTTGGGGACATTAACATCAAGGTAAGTAACCGTCCAAGCCCTGAAAATCCAGCGACAAGCTACCTTGCCGCACTCTCCATCCTGTCATTATTGCGAAATCTCGATAACCCCATCCAGATAGGGACCTAAAACCATGAATACCAACCAGTTGAAACGAATTGAACAACTCAAAAAAGAAAAAAACGCGATCATACTTGTCCATAACTACCAGCCTCCGGAAATACAGGATGCAGCAGACATCATCGGGGACAGTCTGGAACTTGCCGTGAAGGCCCGTAGTGTCACAGAAGACACCATCATCCTCTGCGGTGTCCGGTTTATGGCAGAGACCGCAAAAGTGCTCAACCCGGAGAAGACCGTCATCCTCCCTGCAAAGGATGCAGGATGCCCTCTTGCAGACTTCCTCACCCCGGAGATGGTGCGGGAGGCTCGCATTGCTCACCCGGATGCGGCAGTTGTCCTCTACGTGAACAGCGACACCGCAGCAAAGGCAGAGGCAGATATTGTCTGTACGTCTGCAAACGCTGTTGAGGTGGTGCGCTCACTCAAAGAAAAGACGGTTCTCTTCGGCCCGGACTCAAATCTGGCAGATTATGTTGCATCACGGGTACCGGATAAAAAAATCATACCTCTGCCGGAAGGCGGACACTGTTATGTCCATGAAATGTTCTCCTGTGATGATGTCATAGCAGCAGCAGAGAAGGGTTTTACAACAATTTGTCACCCTGAATGTCCACGTGAGGTCAGGAAAGGTGCTGATGTGGTAGCATCAACCGGCGGGATGGTAAAGATGGCAGATCTTGCTGATTCATGGATGCTTCTCACCGAAAAGGGCATTGGATACCGGCTTGAAAAACTCTTCCCGGATAAGAAATTCATGATCAGGGAAGACGCCATTTGTAAGGACATGAAAAAAATAACCCTCGACATGCTGGAACACTCACTCATCACCGGAGAGTATGCAGTAACTCTCCCCGCACATCTCATGAAACGGGCACGCGGTCCCATCGAAAGAATGATGGCACTCCAAAAGGAATAAAAGATTTATGGCACTTCGGGAAGACCTCCTCCGGTATCTGAATGAAGACATCCCTTCAGGTGATGTCACATCACGGGCAGTGATCCCGGACCGCAGGTGCACGGCCCGCATCACCGGAAAAGAGAATGCAGTCATATCCGGGATTTTTGAAGCAAATGAACTCTGCAAACACTGCAACATTTCCTTCACACGGAGAGTATCTGAAGGTGCAGAGATTCAGGCAGGCACCCTCATTGCAGAACTCGAAGGCACTGCAGCAGGTATCCTGATGGTAGAGCGAACCATGCTTAACCTGATGAGCAGAATGAGCGGTATTGCAACGGCAACCCGCCGGGCGGTGCATACAGCAGAAAAGGCAAACCCAAAAGTTCGCATTGCAGGCACCCGAAAGACCGCACCCGGACTGCGCCTCTGCGACAAGCAGGCACTGGTAACAGGTGGCGCTGACCCACACCGCATGAGCCTCTCTGATATGATCCTCATCAAGGACAATCATCTGGCACTCGTTCCCCTCAAAGAGGCAGTTCAGAAGGCACGGGCATACAGCAGGTATGTGAATGTCGAAGTGGAAGTGGAGACAGCAGAGGATGCACTCACTGCCGCACGCACAGGGGCAGACATCATTCTCCTTGATAATATGCTCCCCAGGGACGTGCAGGGAACCCTTGACCTTCTCATGGAAAACGGATTACGGGAAAATGTAGTAATTGAAGTCTCAGGGAATATTACGCCGGAGACACTTGAGTCCTATGCTGTGCTGGGAATTGATACCATCAGCATGGGAAGCCTCACCCATACCGTAAAAAATATTGATATTTCCCTTGACATCAAAGGTGCCATGAGCACCGTCAGAATTTTTTGAAGAGTATCTCACTGAAATTCTATTTTTTTGGACCCAATACGCAGGAAAACCCCGGGTTTAGAACAGCACACTTCAAAGAGATATGATAAAATTCAAAGAAAGTAACACGTTCTCTTAGATATCTGTTTTACAGAGATGTTGCGCAGATGTTGCCATGCTGTCTCTCAGGATGGCAGATACCGAATCAAAAAAAAGATATTGGGATTAGACCAGCTTGAAGAGTGGGTGGTCATCGGTTGCGACGTTCACGCCAAGCTCTTTTGCTGCTTCTGCAAGGACAATATCGGTGAATGCGATTGCGGTAGATGCACCCTCACAATTCTCGATAGGTCCGTACATGATAAGGTCTGCACCAAGGGTTGCTGCCATGATGTTACATCCGATATCGGGTGCTGCCCACGCAGTCTGCTTGATGCCCTCCATGCCACCAAAGTGGTGGTGTGACATCTGCTCAAGAAGGAGGTCCTTGCCCTCATACTGACTTACAAGCACTGAGGGAGTCTTTTTGGTTCCTCTCCAGCGTTTGAGCCACGTCCAGGAGACGGTCATGTTGTGGTATGCACCACCGGTTGGGAGACCGTGAATTGCCTTGCACGCAAGAATCTCACGGAATGAACCGCCTGACCCAAGACCGAGCGGTGTTGCTGCGGTATCAAGGATAGGGCGGGTAATGCCGCACTCTTCTGCAATTGCAAGCATGGATTTCTCCTGACCAGCGACGCCACCCTCTGCGAGCACTGCCTCACGGCCCTTTACGGTTGGGTCGCCAGGGTTAAATGCCAGCACAATAGCTGCGTTAACGTCACTGTTCTTGAGTGCCTCAATGCTCTCCGGAAGGATTGAACCATTGATTGAGTTGTAGATAGCACGGTCTGCCAGTCCAACCTCAGTCACGTACCCACATGCGTGAGCAAGTGCCTTAGGTTCAGATGAGTCCATCAGGAATGCTGTCTTGCTGTCAATGGAGTCAAACCATGAGAAGTATTTCTCAAATGCCTCTCCTGATTCAGAGATGATCTGGATAAAGTGTTTCACACCTGTCTGGTCAGAAAGTTCCTGACACCTGTTCCAGAGCGCCTCTGCGCGATCCTTGTCAATTATGCCCTTCATATCATCAATAACGCACTCGTGCTTGTTATAGAAGATAGACGCACCGAGAACCCGTGGATATTCTCCGGGCTGCCCGCCAATCTTGGTACCGTTGAAGTCGTGTACCGTCTGTTCTTTCTCAAATTTGAACATTTTTTCTCCCTCCTCAGATAAATCCGCCTAACTTTGGGAGTAATACCAATAACATCATGAATACAATCAGACCAGCGACAAGGCCATAGAGAATGCCTATGTCACGGCCGACCTTACGGCCAAAGCGCTGAGCAAGTTCTGCATCAGCAAACTCCAGTTTCGTCTCGATAGCATTGAGTTTTGCCTCAATCTCGAGGAACTGTGGGTTTGCTGTGGCAGAGACTGCACCGCCGGCACCGCCTTCATCATCGCTGACTTCGATTACCATCGGGTCTGCGTCGAATGCACCGGGGTCTTTCCCGACACACTCGTTGATCTTTGCGGTGATCGCGCCCATGTCTTCGCTTTCCATGATGTCGATGACTTCGACCTGCTCCTGGAAGCGCCCGATTGCGGCTGCGTCAAGATTTTCAATGAATGCAATAGCACCCTTGGAACCGACGATCTTACCGCCCTCGACACCATTTGCGTGCAGAGCCTTCAGTGACTGGCCGGATAAGTGACCCTTCACTTCTGTTCCGCAGAAAATGATGAAACGGATGTTCGGATTTGAGATGGTGTTTGCAATCAGCTTCTCAAGTCCAAGGTTCTCTGTCTTACAGGAACCACAGATAGCAGCGCCTGCATCACAGATACCCTGTTCGTCAAGGTGAGACCCGAAAGAACAGACTGCAACACAGCTATCTGCACTGCCGGATATGTAATCGCCCTTGATAACGGGCCAGCCTGAGGCCGGGGATTTCTTATCTGCCATTTCAGATACCTCCCAGTAATAATACAGGTACCATCACAAGGACAATAGAAATGACCAGACCGAAAGAAAATCCTATGATACCGCTGGCACTAATTGCAGAGTCAAGCTTGTTGGTACGTGCAAGAATCTGCCCTTTGTACGTGATCTCAGACATCATGCCATCAATCGCTGCAGTACGGATTGTTGTGGGTTGTTTTTCATCTGTCATTTATATCACCCCATCAAAAGGAAGCCCAAAAGGACAAACGATATGATCAGTCCGATCATTATTCCTTCGACTTTACCGGAATACACACCCGCTGCATAGCGGTTGCGGTATCCCATATCAGTGACCATCATCTGGATTGTTTTCATCCGGGCATGGATCAGAGCAAGTTCAGCGGACATCTCAGCTTCGACGCCCTCTGTACCCTCAGCACCGCCTTCATCGTCGCTGACCTCGATTACCATCGGGTCTGCATCGAATGCACCGGGATCTTTCCCAACACACTCGTTGATTTTTGCGGTGATAGCACCCATGTCTTCGCTTTCCATGATGTCGATGACTTCGACCTGCTCCTGGAAACGCCCGATTGCGGCTGCATCAAGATTCTCAATAAATGCAATAGCACCCTTGGAACCAACGATCTTACCGCCCTCGACACCATTTGCGTGCAGAGCCTTCAGTGACTGGCCGGATAAGTGACCCTTCACTTCTGTTCCGCAGAAGATGATGAAACGGATGTTCGGATTTGAGATGGTATTTGCAATCAGCTTCTCAAGCCCAAGGTTTTCTGTCTTACAGGAACCACAGATAGCAGCGCCTGCATCACAGATACCCTGTTCGTCAAGGTGAGACCCGAAAGAACAGACTGCAACACAGCTATCTGCACTGCCGGATATGTAATCGCCCTTGATAACTGGCCAGCCTGAGGCCGGGGATTTCTTATCTGCCATATCATATCACCTCATAAGAATCCAAACGCGATTATCCCCGCGATGAAAAATCCGACCGCAAGACCATACCACATTGCTGTGACACCACCTGCATAGAGCAGAGCCTGGCCTCTGCCAGGGAACGATGCAAGGAAGTCTCCTTCTCCGGAGAGCATGTTAACAATGTCATCAGCAACCTTGTCGAGTTTCTCGACACGCTCAACGACCGGACCGAAGGATGCCCCTGCGGTGGTCACAAGCCCGACGAGGGGGTCAGCGACGAGACCATACTCAGGTAGTACCTGGATATATCCCATTACTGTTCACCTCCGACTTCACGGATAGGCTGAGAATCAAGCCATGCAAATGCATCACGCTTCGAGAGCTTGATCAACTCACTGTAGGACCATCCCCAGAGGATGATTGAAATAACAAATGAGATGACGACTGCGGGAAGTGAGAGGAATGCAAGTGACATGATTGCAATAACGATCATGCTCAAAGCACCGCATTCAATTGCGCACATCTGTGTACGGTCCCATGATTCATTAGGACCAAGACATGCATTGAAGGGGTGCTGGATTG
Source organism: Methanogenium sp. (assembly GCA_030595665.1). Classification (GTDB taxonomy): domain Archaea; phylum Halobacteriota; class Methanomicrobia; order Methanomicrobiales; family Methanomicrobiaceae; genus Methanogenium. The sequence goes on along the minus strand of JAUVCV010000007.1, from coordinate 46,471 downwards.
CGATTGCACCAAGCATGAAGATTGTTGCGAGCACACATCCGCCGATAACAGATGATGCGTAGCTTGCAATTTCAACGCCAAAGACTGATGTTGCACCGGTGATGAGATCTCCGAATGAGAACGTGCCTGCAACCATTGCAGTAAAGCCAAGCGTTGTCAGTGAACCGACAACGGTGAGCTCTGCAATCATGCGGGTCATGACCGGGATGTTCATGTTGAGAACCTTGTCTGAAATGAATCCGAGGATTGCTCCGAGGATTGCTGCAACAACGACACAGCCGACAGGCACAAGAAGCGGACTGATTCCTGCGAGTTTTGTTGCAAAAAGCATGGCAACAACACCGGAACCAAGTGCGATCATACCTGCGGATGGCACACCAGTACCAAGACCGTAGCTGCAGAGGTTCTTAATTGAGTCAGTACCCCACCAAAGTGCGATGATAGCCGCAAGCCCGCCGAAGAAGGCAAAGACTTCCGTTGACATCAGGGTGTTAAGGTAGACCAGATAGATACAGACCAGTGCGCCAACGAGCCCAATGCCAAGCATGACATTGTGGTCCATTCCGCCTTCTGATGCTTCAATTTTAACTGTCATTCTCTAACACCTCAGATTACCACCAGAAGAATTGCAACAAGACCGCATGCTGCACATGCTGCAGACGATCCGATTACTGCACGGGGCCATCTCTTGAACTTCGGGTCGTGAGGACCTTCGATTGTACCGGTAATGTTGTACGCGGTAAGAACTGCTGCTACAAGGAACATGCCGACTGCAAAGATACCTGCAAGGGATACTGCAAGCGTCTGCATACCCTCTGGGGTCATTCCAAGGAATGAAGGCAGTGCTTCCTGATAGACGGAGAGAAGTTCGAGATAGATCAGCGTACCACCTGCACCGGCTAAGATACCACCAATAACACCGCCAACGTAGGAGATGAACGGAAGTCCGTGACCCTCTGTTCCCTGAGATCTGTATCCTTCGTACGTATCACCGGTAATTGGGTCTTTGTCGACCTTTCCGGATGCAGCGGGAATACCCATTGCATAGACGTAAACAACGTTCACCATCAGACAGGTAATTGCCATCAGGAGACCGCCGCCCATTGCGCCTGCTCCGAGTGCTACCCAGATACCCATCTCAGCTGCCCATGCGCCTCCGAAGAGACCTGCAAGGCCACCTCCGGCAGCGAGCATTGCAACACCAGTAGCAATACCGGGTGCCTGGCCCATTGCTGCAGGTGCACCGCCAACCGGGACAAAGTGCACACCAAAGGAGATGAGCACGCCGCCGACGATGACGCCGATAAGGGGAATGAGTGCTGCCGGGTAGACAACATAGGCAATACCAACTGATGCAAGTACGATAACAAGTGCGATCACTGATGCAGCCGGGTTAATACCCTCACCGCCAGCTGAACCGCCACCTAATGCACTCATGCTGTTGCCTCCTCTTCTGTAACTGCTTCTGCTGTAGTGTATGGACCGTAGGTCTTGCGTGCCCATGTCTCAACCATGCGGTCGATAACCATGAAGACGATGATAATTACGGCACCGGCGATCACTGCTCCCCAGCCTGCTGCGAATGGCTCGAAGAGAATGGTACGCCATAATTCGAAGAACACGATAAGACCGAAACAGATACCGGATGCGGGACCTGCTCCCTTGGATGTGAACCATCCATTGTCAAGTGAACTTCTCTGTCCTGCCTCTGCATACCGGACAATGTCACCGGATGCGGAGATAGGTAACCCTGCACCGAAGGGGTAATTCTGATACTGGCGTTCTTTTCCATAGAACGGGTTACCAGTTGCAGACCCTGCTGCTCCAAGTGCGATTCCCCATACGAGACCCATTAATGGGAGCGGGAACGGATGTCCCAGTGCCTCGATGATAAGGAAACACATAGTAACAGTGGTGAAAACCGCTACGAATGCGTGGGCCATAGTCACAGTTGTAACCGATTTCAAAATATCGATATAAACCGGCTGTTCAAATTTTGCGAGACTTGCCGTACGACCGAGATATGCAGTCGTGGCGTACACGCCCTGCACAAAGACTGCGACCGCAGAACCAATGATGAGAGCAAGAATCGCATTGTACTGAATCGCCATCAACGCCCAGGCAATTCCAGCAGCTAATGCCACCCATAGACCATATGCAGGGGGTTCACCGGATATAGCTTTGTTGTAAATCCTGTGAACATACCCCATCTGCGGAGCCAGCTGAACCTGCGAGTTCGGGTCACCCTGTGATCCGATATCAGATTCAGTATCCTCCGCAGCGCCAGCCACGGTGGCAAGAGCGCCGGCTAAAGCGCTGATACCGATGCCAAATAGTATTTCTTCCATTCAGGCATCCTCCCTGTGTGCCAAAGCACCAGAGTAACACGTTACACAAACCCTTTTTGGTTCAATTAAACCTCGATAGGGATTTTATTAAAGGTTTCGAAAAAAAGAGAATCACTATTTTACGATAGGAACGGAATACAGGCTACGTTGTAATATAAGCACATGCCTGCTTTTGTTAACGAAAAAAAAAATGAGTTGATCTTACCTTGCTGGTATGATCAGTGAGCGCTCGCCTGCTGGCTTGAACTCACGTATTGCACCCTTTGCGAATTCGCGGCGGGGTTCGGAGAAGTCGAATGTGAGTGACGGATCTGCGAAACAGATCTTGATCAGTGGGTCAAAGCAGAATGCGTCGCCGCGTCCGTAGTGCGCACCACCGACGATAGCTGCGTATTCTCCCTGGTGACCGACATTCATTGCGTAGTTTGGATAGTTTGGTCCACGGAGTTCGCCCATCAGACCGCGGTCAGGCTCCATTGAAAGGGAGTTTGCTGAACCACACTGGTCCTGAAGATCGTATCCGAAGAAACCAAGACGTGACCATCCTTCCTTGTGCATAAGCATGGAAAGATACCATCCGTTCAGACCGGCATTGGAGTTTCCGGTACCAATCGAACAGGTCAGACCACAGGCTGCTGCCATAACACCAGCACGCTGTGAACCACCAAAGTGGTCTTCCATCATGGTTGGGTAACCCTCATACTGTTCCATTGCATTGAGGTTAACCTCAGTTGCAAGGTCGTTGACGATCTCCTGGGTTGGAGCGATGGTTGCTGCGGGGTCCGGGTTGGAGTAGTCGAAGCCGTACTTGTCCTTCAGGTAGTCCATACCGTAGTAGGTGTACTCATCGAGGATGTTATCGGTGTATGCTGCTGTTGCATACTGGGTGAAACCGACACCACCGGACATGTAGGAACCAAGCCAGATCTGGTCGAAGAGCATAGTACCTGCACCGACAACCTCAAGGGATGCACGTGCGGGGTCGTTCGGATATTTACGGTTTGCCTGAATAATATCGGAGAAGACACCGAATTTGATTCCACCAGGCTCGTTTGGACCACGGGCACGGCGTGCCGGAAGGATGGATGCCATCTGTGAGACACCGGCGTGCTTTGCGGCGAATGAAAGGTCAGCGACTGCTGCTTCACCTGCACACATTCTGTATGCTGCGATGAATGACATTCCAATCTGCATTGCAGACCATCTGGAGGTTGTTCCACCATCACAGGTACGGGAGACAATGGTTGGGATGTGGATTGCCTGGTACATTGACTTGCCGACCTGTTCTTTCAGGACTTCTGCCTGTTCGGAGGTGAAGAGCTTGTCAATGTTGATCAGGAACTGTGGCTCAATGTCGTCTGCCATTGCGTCGTCGCCAGTGAAGACCTTACAGTAACAGTCATCGACAAGGCCCGGATGGGTCTCGACCATGTGTTCCTGAACCACTGCTGCACCGGGCATTGCATGGTTGAGGATGTGGAGGTATTCATTGATAGTCTCAGGGGTAACTTCCTTACCGAGACGCTTCTGGAGTGTTGCGTGAGCAAGATCCATGCCGACAACGACAGTACGACGAATGTCATCCCACATCTGCTGCATGGCAGCATTGTTAACGAAGTGGAGGTCATCACCCTCTACGAAGACCCCGGTCTGGGATACTTCGTAGGTCATGAGCTGTCTCTGACCCATTGGCAGTCCACCAAGGTGGCAGTGCTCTGGATCATACATGGAGATACCGCGCTCCATCTCGATGCCCTTTGCTGCAGCCATAAATTCGCGCTTACGCGGAGACTGGCGGACACCATTGAAGTTGTAGAACGTGGTCTTTACGGACTCAGGATCCTGGCCCTGGAACTTCTCTTTGAGTGCGTCAAGGAAAAGCTTCTGTGATCTCTCTATTTTTGCCATTCAAATCACTCCTCAACCGGCATGAAGCCGTATTTTGTTCTCAGCGAGTGGATGCGCTGGATGTATTCAATGTACTCCTTGTCATCACGGTATGATGAACCAACGAGTGAGTGGAAGATAGTCGAGTGTGCCTTTACCCATGCGTCGTCAAGGGGCTTGCCCAGTGAGACAGCACGATCGAGAGGCTCCCCAATCTGGTCTTTCACGTAGGTAACGACACCTTCGTCACCAATAATACACCTCTGGAGCATGTCGAACATCAGGCCGTCTTCTGCAAGACGGAGTGAGTGTCCGTGCACGGTTGCGCCACGGACGCTTGTCAGAGCGGGGTCAAACATCTCGGTCTCAATGAGCCACTTTGCATATCCCTCGAGGTCACGCTCACGGCACTCAACGATCTGACGACCGGAGAGTGTACCGGGGTCAATACCGCGGAAGCGATAACATTCTGTGTAGGTACGCTGGTACGGCTGGGAAGGACCATTGTACATGGAATCAACGAACTGGACGTAGCGGACGCGGTCTCCTGCTTTTGCACCATCGGTTGGCTTGACAATCTTGCGGATTGGGCAGTCAGGTTCCTGCTGCTCTGCGAGTGGTGGGTGTGCAGTTGGGTATGCAGATCCCGGTGCACGGTGACCGAGAATCAGCACAATATCTTCATCAGTTACATTTCGAACTTTGTCGAGTTCGATGTCAGGGTTCATCTGACGGCGCCTGTTCTCAGCGACGTGGGAGGTACCCGGACCATACTGTGGTTTGTATGCCATATTTATTTCACCTCAAATATGAGTTTTCATTACATTCAGTACTGCCTGAACAACTTCAGCCAATTTATCTCGCGGCGGGGTCTGACCCCTGGTCACACCGCTGACAATTGCAGCCACCTCACCCTTTGTACGGATGTGCTCCGGTGATGGCATGACATATGCGGTTTTGACACCGATTTTTGCGAGATCTTCATAGTCAATTGGTGCCTGTGAGACAACAACTGCGCGGACATTTGCCTGTGAGAGAATAAAACGCACCTTCTCCACCACATGGGAACGTACATTCCCGTGGTGCAGAACAGCCACTTTATGCTGCTCGATCTGTGATACCTCTTTTCCTGAAAGACCAAAATTAGCCCCCAGGACAGAACCGGCGATCTTTGGAGCATCGGCAGGGACGCCACTTCCGGCGTTGAGTACAAGAGTACTCACCGAAAATTCCACGCCCTCTCTCCTCAGGGCAGACGTAATATCACATACCGGCTTCGTCACATGGCGCCTCCCTGGGGACATGCCGACGACAATCACATCGGGATGACGACACTCTGAAATAGTGCCACGCTGAGCAAGGCCTCCGCCTTTACCCATTCCCATGGACTCACGGCAGTCAACAACCTGGGTTATGCGACCAATCGGCATGGATACTCATCTTCCCTGAATTATAATCGGCCCTTCTTTATTCCGCGGATCCACGAGGCCTATAAGACTCGGATCCACGTTAGGACCGTATTTAGCATAGTCTGCAGTCGTTGGCTGGGTTTTCATATACTTCTTCCCGGTCTGGAGCTGATACGGGAATTTCGTGAAAAACCGATCACATAGTGCACGGATTTTTTGAGTCACACTCTCATCCAACACCTCGAGGATAATGGTTCCAACCTGAACATGAAGTTCAAATTCAGACCCCCCAACATCAATCACTTTACGATTTGAATTGGGATTGGGTTTCCCCCGTGCAGGTCCATAAGGGACCGTACGTGGGAGATTTGGACCATTTATCATCATCCGGCGTATTCCGGGAATCTTCACAACCTCATTGAGGAGCGCTTCCGCGGAATCCGGTTTGAGCATGCGGAGGGGTGTGATCCGGCACTGGGGATAATCAAAGGCAGCTTCAGTCATTCAAATCAGTTCTCTGTTCAGACGCCGTCAGCGATATGCTGAATCGGTTTGTTAAACTCGTCAATCTGGCCGTATGTTTCGCCCATGATAGCAGAAGTGCCTTCAGGAGTGAACATCTGTGTACCTGCATCAAGTGCACATGCTGCAACGACACATGGAATTGCACAGCCATTTGCGTGACGTGTTACGACGTGGTTACCATTGAAGATACCTGGACCACCGCCACCATAGATGGAGTGGCTGAAGAAGGAGAAACCAACTGCAGTTCCCATTACACGACCGAAGTCAGTGCTGGGGAGACCAGTCTCGTGCTCAAGCAGATCGTTAAAGTAAAGCATTGTTGAAGATACTGCCTGTGCGAAACGTCCTGCACCACAGTTGACCAGGGTTGCTGCAAGTGTTCCTGCTGCTGCGTATGCGTTCCACATCATTGGATCCTTGGTGTCGTAGTACTGGAAGTAGCCGCCCTTCTTGCCTGCAACGATGACCTTGTCTTCGATTGCACGCTCAACAAGGGACTGGACAACAGTACCGATGGTACCGGACTGACCGTTCTCTTTGGTGAGTTCGTAGACGAGGTTGTTTGCGTTAAGGCCCTGGTATGCGTACTGCAGAAGCATGTGGCGCTCGAATGGGCCGATTGCGCCACCCATCTCGAACTCTCCTGCGGTCTCGAGGGTTGCTGAGAGAGCTGCACCCTGCATTGCATTCCTTCCGGTCATCATAACGAAGTGGTTGACACCGATGTTACGCAGTGCAAAGCCGATACCCTCATTGTTCTGTGGAATGTTAAGAACAGATGTTACACCTGAGCCTGGCATATCCATAGTGTGTGGGTATCCACCCCAGCATGCTGCCTTAACGGTGGATGCGTTGAATGCATCGACGTTAAACTGGTCAACAACTGTATAGGTGGTTGCTGCTGCAACAGCTGAGATAGCTGCATCGTAGGTTCCTGCTGAATCGAGACGTGCCTTCGGGACCTCAACGAGGAGCAGATTGCCGCCCTTGTATTCGTGAACAACTGTGTCGCCGCCCTCAACGTCAACCATCTCTTTTATCTGAGCGATGATTGCGTCTTTGTTAGCCATAATCGGCAGGTCAAGCTCACGGCCAGGAATAGTACCCTTGCCGAGTTTACCGGCTTTGAGACCTTTCTCAATGCCGCCGAGGTTGACTGCAATTGACCTCTTGGTGAGGTCGATGATCTTCTTTGATGCCGGGTTGATGAGTGGGCTGACCCTGTCAATGGTAACGCCACTCTTCAGAAGTTTTCCGTCATCTGAATAGAGATCGATAGTGTCGGAATATTTTGCCATTTATTTTCCTCCAATTACCCTTTTGTGCAATGCATTTCATTTTCTGAACAAAGACAGGAATAAATCCTGACGGAAATCGATGATAGTAACTACTGCACGTCCCCGCATGGGACAAGAAAGATATACACAATGTCAGGATATAAGTATTCCTAATCCGAAATAATATAATCTGAAAAAAATAAAAACTAAACTGTGACAAATAGACAAATCAACCGTTAGTTTAGGTAATATCCATACAAGGTATTACGAAGCATACCAATTCGTAGCACAAGATACAACAAAGAGTAATCTTTTTTATCATTTGTATGATGCGCTTCTTTTTAGCTTTCGTTTCCAATAATTAACGCGCATTTGACCCAAAACAACACAGATTATATAGAGAATGGGAGAGGAATTAGAAATACCCCCCATCCGGACAGACATTCACAGACTTTTTACAACGGAGCCTTCCGGAAGTTTGGCTAGGACAGATTTCACAATCAGTTCAAACCCAATATCATCCAGCTGGTCTGCGAGAAGGTGAGTGCCCACTGCCTGGCGGTAGATACGGTACATTGCCTCATCAACTGCCATCTCCGCTGCTTCCAGAGAATTTACTATCACCAGGCACCGGCCAATCTTTGGATGACGCCCACGTCTGCCGCCGAAGGTGATCTCGTACACCGGATCTTCTGCAGTAATTACCCCATACGGACAGGTATGCACACAGGCACCACAGCGAATACAACGTTCATCATTAAGGACAATAACACCGTTTATGACGGAAAGAGCATCTTCTTTGCAATACTCAACACATGCCCCACACCCCGTACACTGTTCCGGATGACGGACAGGCTTTAAATGACCTGTCACCCCAACTTCACAAAGTCGTTCACTCACACAGGCATTTGGGCATGCAGATATACCAATACGGGTTTTGACCGGCATTTCACGCCCAAAGTATTTCTTGTCCATACGGAGAGCAAGCGATATAGCATCAATATTTGCCAGCCGACACCGTTCATTCCCCGGACATGCCGTCACATTGACCACATTATGGAATTCTGCACCAAACGGCGTCCCGTTCTCCATAAGCGCCTCGCCAAGTGCTGACAGATTTACCTCAGGCACATGCGGAATTTCCACAGTCTGCCGTGTGGTGAGATGAATACCATCCCCACCGTACTTCTTTGCAGCGTCAGCAATGCCCCGCAACTGTTCCGGTGTAACAATACCCGCCGGGATGCGGAGTCTGACAGTGTATGTCTCCTCCCCTCCCTCCACGATTACCCCACTTTGAGAATCAGGATCATACGAGTGCTTCATTACCTGTACCATACTTTCTCCAGCGTATTAGTATTCACGTTCCCAATAGAAGTTCTACACCAACGGCATGAATTTGTGCCATTATCAAAGAGCTATGTTGATTTAATTGGCTGTGCGACCAAAATACACCCATATTCTTCACAACATCAGATCTGCGCAATACAATTAGATTCGTTTACATTTTGAATTATTAATGAAATAATATGCCATCCAGATATGTTCTACACTATTTTTGTCCATTCTGCCCGACCGAATGTTCTTTCAATCCGGCAGTCCGCGACGGGCCGGTTACAGCAGAGAGAGACCACCACGGTTCTCCCGTCAATGACGATGAAAGATTCCCCATTCTGCTGAATAATACCGTTATCAAAAACATGATTTTTCAGAAAACAATATTACGGAGTTTTTTTTGTTGGATGTGCCGGTTCTCACTTTATTAGTCAAAATGCCAATTTCAAAATTAGGTATCAATCCGGTTTTGAGAGTTCGCGCATCTTCCGGGTATATGAACGCATAATATCAGTTGAGGTAATAAAACCAAGAAGTATATCAGGATTTTTCCTGTCAACAACCGGAAGATGATGAAGATTTTTCTCCATCATTATTGAAAGGGCCGTTTCCAGACTAGAATCAGGATAAATCGTATATAAAGATGTATTCATTACGTTTTTTATTGTTGACAACTCATGATTTCCAGGTTTTACATTCCGGTGAGTGACGATACCTACAAGTTTTCCGTTTTCAACAACAGGGAACCCGGTGTGCTGGGTCTGATCCATGATATCGACCATATGTGCCCATGAATCCTCAGGTGAAAGACAGATAAGATCGTCCCTTTTTCTCATGGCACTCCCCGCGATTATATCTTCCAGAATCTCAATCTGATACTCCCCCCTATGTGCCGGAGACTGCGCCTTTGTTTTCACCTGTTCCTTAAATATTGTATTCTCACCGGTCAAAACATTTGATACCGCAACAGCACCCATTGCAGGCACCAAAAGGGAAAAATCGCTGGTCATTTCGACAACCATTATCATTACCGCAATTGGTGCATTTGCAATCCCGCCGAAAAGGGCTATCATTCCCACAATGACAAATGCAGGAACAGAAGCAAGAGGCACTATCTGGGGTATCAAACCATGCAGCACCATGCCGAATGCTCCGCCGGCAGCACCCCCCACAGCAAGTCCCGGAGCAAAGACACCACCACTGCCCCCGGAACCAATCGTAAGTGATGTTGTAAGAATTTTTGTAAACGGCAGCAGAAGAAGAACGCTCAAAGGAAGCATATTATATATGGCAAGCTGCAGGAATCCATATCCGGTACCAAGACTTGCGAGTGCCGTAATCATCATTTCCGGTGAAATGTAGGAGAGCGTGATCACCAGTACACCAATAAAAAATGCACCAGTTACCGGCTTTAGATATTTAGGGATATGATGCTTCTCAAAGAACTGAGTAAATGTCGATCTCGTTCCGTAAAAGACCTTAATATATAATAATCCCACTAACGCACAGATAATCCCCAGCACCAGGAAGAGAGGAATTTGTGTTATTTCCCAATGAATAGCAGCTTTCCCAAAGACAGGATCATATCCTTCAAAAAATCCAAATATGGAATATCCGATTATTGATGCAAGAAATGAAGGCATGATAGCTTCTGATTCAAAGTCACGCGTATAGAGAATCTCTGCGGCAAGTATGGCACCTCCAAGTGGTGCTTTGAATATCGTCCCTATACCCGCCCCGATTCCGGTCGCAAGTGCAATTCTCCGTTCACGGGGCGAAAGCTTCAGAGCATCGGCTGCAATCGAACCAAAACCTGCTGAAATCTGTGCAGTCGGGCCTTCCCTTCCTGCACTTCCTCCGGTCGAAATAGTAAGAATGGAGGCAACAGCCTTTACTATCGGAACTCTCCAGCGGATCTTACCTTCACCGTGAAATGCTTTTATTGCAGCATCCGTCCCGTGCCCTTCAGCCTCAGGTGCAAATTTGTAGACCAGAAGCCCGGACAGAAAAGCTCCACTGCAGATCACCGGGAGAATCAGCCATATCGATGCCGGAGGAGTCCATCCGGCAATCGTTTCAAACGACTGGCCTTCTACCGGCAAATGATAGCCAACGATATTTTCCATCACGAAATGAGTGCCAAATTTAAGACCCCAGAAAAAAAGGAGTGCCCCTATTCCGGAAATGACACCAACGACAATCCCTATCAGCATTATTTTTCTAAAAGAAGAGGAATTATCATCCATTGGCATCAGTTGAAGAGTTATTTTGTCCCTAACACTAATTAGATTCTGTTATTCAGTTTAGACCGGGCACCACAATCAGAACATATAAAAAAGTGCTGAATATTAATATTCTCCTATCCCGACAATAAACATGGTAGCACCGGATAAAATGAGAACGGATTACTTTTTACATGTGAGAGCCGGTGAATGCAAAGGATGCACTTGTTGAATTGACTGAATGTGGATGAATACCACACACGTAAAAAAAAAAGGATTTAGTATTTCATATAAAGCTGACCGTAGATGACAACACCCTTCTTCTTAGAGTGACGTTCGCCCATGTCTCCTTCGTACAGGGCAAAGTGTCCATTATCACCATCTACTTCAAGGTCAACATCATTGCGATACTGGAACCCTGGCATCATTACGTCAATGTCACCATAAACGTAAATTGTTCCTTTCACCATCTGTCCACCGACACGGGTCTTTGCGTCCCCTTTGACGATGATTGTGCCACCTTCCATGTGTGTGCCGACATGCACATCGATGTTGCCACCGACGACAATAGTGCCGCCACGCATGAATGTACCGACATCACTGCCGGCACTGCCGCTGACACGAATTTCTCCGCCCTGCATACCACGCCAGTCGCCACGATATGCTGCGCCGAGATAATTCCCTGCATTTCCATTGACGATCAACTCGCCGCCGGTCATGCCAAGTCCTGCGAATGCATCAATATCACCGTTCACGGTGATTTTTCCGCCTGTCATCCAGCCGCCGACATACATGTCTGCATTACCGTTGACAATAAGCTCGCCTGCGGACATCTTCATGCCGATATACTTCACACGGCTGACATCGCCGTTGATAACAACGGTGGTGTCGGCTGCTGTCTGGCCGCCTGCACCTTCAACAGTGAAGTAGTCACCAAGGGTGACCGTGGTTTTGCCGACGAATCCGTGCAGTGCTGCAATCTCCGCTGCATTCTTCCCTGCAAGGACATCGGGTGTGATGTTCTCTGCCTCAAGGAAGAGTGTGGGGGTCTGGGTTGGGGTAAGAATTACTTTTGCCATATCTCCATCACCTCACTTTGTTGAATCGACCTCGATGACATACGGATTTGGCACAAAGTGTGGTCCCTTAACCGTATAGTTGTTCTGCGTCACGGTGTAATACCGGCGGAACTTCTCTGCAATATCACGCTCAACCATTGGGTTTTCATTGACTTTGGCATTGACCCAGAAGGTACGCTTGTTGCCCATGTCGACAATCTCACCCTCCTTCACGATCAGTTTGCCGCCCTTGATGAGATACGCTGCATTACCGAATGCATACTCGATCTTCTCAGGGTCATCAGTGTCAGTTTCCGGGTTGTACGGATAGACAGCGACATCACCCTCAAGACCTGGTTTGAGTGAACCGAACATGTGGCTGAGACCAAGGGTCTTTGCCGGTCCTGCGCGGGTCATCATTGCAAGTTCGTAGAGTGATATTTCGCGGTCAAGTTCACCAATGTAACACCGCTCGCGGATCCTGTCGCCGTACTTGAGCGTGTTGTCAAGCACGTCATCACGAGCCTTTGCACTCATGAGCCACTTGTAGACACGTGGGTAACGGCAAAGAGGACCTGCATTCGGTGCATCAGTGGTGACGTATGCACGCATCGGATCCTTGATGAAGAGACCACATTCAAGACCAATTGCCCACTGGGCACCGGCGATGAATGTCTTCGGGTTGTAAATGAACGGAACAATACCGGATCCGGTCTCAAGCTCCACATCTGTGTTTGCCCACTTGAGATTGTTCATGTGGGAGAGGTGGTGCTCGAATGGACCGTCTGCTGTCATCGTGGTGGTTTCGTCAAGGGTTACGACACCAAGGTCGTAGCTGATGTTGTCAACAGAGTTGATGTAGTTAACAACTTCCTTTGACTTGGACTCAAAGGACTTGGACGCATAGCTTTCACCACCGTAGCAGTGGAACTGCAGGTGGGTGTTGTGAAGCACAACCTCACGACCGAAGTCATTCTGCGGCTTGATGCCCTCTGCAATCTTCAGGGTGTCAAGGGTTATTCCGTAGTTGCCCGGTTCACCAAGACTGTTGCCATGTATGTGCGTACAATGCGGAAGGCCGAGGTACTCGTTTGCTTTGATAAGGCCAGAGACGATCTGCCGTGGAGTCACGTCAAAGTACGGGACCACATCATCAACTTTCTCACAGTTCAGTCCCCATCCCCAAGACTCGGTACCGCCCGGGTTCACACACTTAATGCCAAATCCCTTGGTCTGGTTGAGAAGCCATGCAATGTATGCTGCAGTGTTCTCAATCTCATCTTCCTTGAGGTACTCAAGGACAAACCAGTTGTTACCAAAGACAGGGAGTGCACCCTGGTCGATGATCGGGGTGTCGCGAATTTCCTCATGAGTATGGCGTGCATACAGAGGCGGCATTGCTGCCTCCATAGAGAAGCCGAATCCCATCCGTGCATACAGGTAAGCGGTTCTGAGAACGGTTGGAACGGAAAATCCGCCCTCCATACGCTTGATACCGCTGCCTGCTGTGCAATTGAATAGTTTATCTTCCGGACGGAAATTCCGGCCCATATTCACTTTAGGACCTGCGACGTGTGCGTGTATGTCAACACCTGCCGCCATCACGGTCATGCCGGTGGCATCGATGACGGTTGGATTTGTAACATCGCCTGCATCGACGATCTTGCCGTCTTTGATGGCGACATCTACTTTGTCTCCGTTAATTCCCTGAACAGGGTCAAAGACAAAACCATTTTTGATTAGATAATCTGTCATGATTATGCTGCCCCCTTCAGTTCCCGTACACGGGTGAGAACCAGCTGGAGGAATTCCTCATCTGTAAGCATTCCCTCAGGAGGTTCAACAACCTTCTTAGTCTCAATTGGGACATTGTCCATACGATATGCACACCCGCCGACTTCAACGCCCACAAATGCCACCGGGACATGCATCTTTGATACTGCGGATGTCGGGGTGATGTGCGGATCGATACAGACAGACGGAAGCTTTGCAATCTTCCTCACGGAACCAACCGGGAAGTGCGCACCCGGGTCAGACCCAAGTACAAAAACTGCGTCCAGTTCATCACGGATAAGCAAATCGTTAGACGATGAATCACCAGGGTTATACCGGGCAAATCCACGGGTCAGGTCAAGACAGAACGGGAAACCGAACTGCCATCCCCAGACCTGTCCGGAGCCAGTTACATTGTAATGGCCCCGCATCGGTACAATGGCCGCTTTCGTGTAGTCATTGAGGTCACGGGTGACCATGATTGCCATGTCGATGTTGTGGTTCTTCCCGAGTGAGTGGGTCACACCCATACCGAAGAAGATGACCGAAAACCGACCGGACTTGAGCGAATCCGCAACTTCGTAGATCTGCTCTTTCGGAATGCCTGCAACAAAATCAGGGAGTTTTTCGCCACGAATGGCGACACGAACTGCACTCAGGAGCTCATAGTCATGACCCTGTTCAAGCTGGAGATGTACATCTGCCATCTTGGCGGTGTCAGTGTTCCGTGGATCAACCACGAACATCTTTCTTGACTTTGAACCCTTGCCAGTGAAGAAACCACGGGGGAATATTGAGTACCGCGACATGTGACGCGGGTGGGCATGTGCCGGGTTGCATCCCCAGAAGACCACACGGTCTGCACGGTTTGCAATCTCACCGAGAGTCGCTGATGGCACACCAACATCCTGCACAGCAATCAGGGTTGAACCGTGACATACTGTTGCAGTATTGTCCATACATGCACCTACTTCCTCACCGATCTCAGCTCCAACACCCTGCGCAGAGCAACTGGTTGATGACCAGCCGTACATAAGTGGCTTCTTAGCATCAACGAGCATCTTTGCAGTATAATCGGCTGCCTCATCATACGTTACTTCTTTCCAGGAGCCATCTTCCTGCTTCTTCCGGGGGCGGGTTATACGATCCGATGCCTGGGAATGGAGAAACTTTGTCGCTCCAATGGCACAGGCATTGTAAACCTCAAGGATCTCCTTTCCATCATCGGAAAGGGCAACCTCAAGATCATCGCAGAGCGTCCCACAAAATGGACAGACGACATCTGTTACTATTTTAACCATCTTTCACACCGCCTATAAGCACTCCTCTGTAATCAGAGCAATGGCGTCAAGGACAATTTCTTCCTCAGCGGCATCAACCGTCACTGGAGTGCCCTTGAATGTTGGCATCCCGGTGGAGTAGGTATTAGGGTCAACAAGTGCATTGGCCCACGGCCCCATAGGAATCCACCCAAGCCCGGGGTGCGGGCCCTGGGTTGCGCCAATTGCCTTGACAACAACTGTTCCAAACTCACTGGAAACACGAACATTCGTGTTCTTAAAGCACCCGAGACGCTTAAATTCAGCGTCATCGAGTTCAAGGATCCCGCAGGCATCCCGATAGGCAGGCTTTTCCTTGCCACTTTCCATCGAGACGCCCTGCTGGATCGTCCTACCTGAAATCAGGTTTATCTGAATAGCTGCCACACCTTCATCTCCGATTCAGTTATCTCTGGTACTTTTTGATCGGGCTTGGGCCAAGTTCTTTGACCGTTTTAACAACATCTTCCATGACCTCTCCCCACTTTGCACCCTCAGATGCAGAGACGAAGGTCATTCTCAGACGCTTGTCATTAAGACCGATATTCTTCAGGAGGGTCTTTACGAGGAACATGCGCTTTGCACATTTGTAGTTACCCTCAAGGTAGTGGCAGTCACCGAAGTGGCACCCTGAGATGAGCATTCCATCTGCACCATCCTGGAACGCCTTCATAATGAAGAGCGGGTCGACACGTCCGGTACACATCACACGGATGGCACGGACATCAGGTGGGTACTGAATACGAGCACCACCGGCAAGGTCTGCTCCTGCGTATGAACACCAGTTACAGATGATTGCGATAATTTTTGGGTTCCAGTTCTCATCTGTCATTAGTAATCCTCTCCTTTGAGAAGGAACGCATCTATCTGAGCACATATCTGTGGTGAAGTGAAGTGCTGCATCTTAATTGCACCGCCCGGACAGAATCCTCCACAGGTACCACAGCCTTTACACTTTGCTTCGGTAACTTCCATCACAGTGCGGCCATTCTTCTCAACAAGTGCGAGTGCACCATATGGGCACTGATTCAGACACATACCACAGCCAGCACAGATTTCTTCATTGCACTGTGCAAAGTACGGCTCAAGCTGCACTTCTCCGGTGTGGATTGGAATCGATGCTGCGGATGCTGCACCCTCTGCCTGTGCGACGGTGTCAGGAATATCC
Source organism: Methanogenium sp. (assembly GCA_030595665.1). Classification (GTDB taxonomy): domain Archaea; phylum Halobacteriota; class Methanomicrobia; order Methanomicrobiales; family Methanomicrobiaceae; genus Methanogenium. Next base: position 30,150 of record JAUVCV010000007.1, on the reverse strand, counting down.
TTTGGTCCCTGGCAGACACCGGCAAGGTAGATACCTGCAGTGGTGGTACCACATGGGTTGAGTTTCGGGTGAGCCTCAAGAAGCCATCCGTCCTGTGACTTGGAGACACCGAACATCTGGCGGATCTTCTCAGCATCAGCCTTCGGCTGAACTGCTGCTGCAAGAACAACCATGTCCATCTCCATCGCAACAGGCCTTCCAAGAAGGGTGTCTTCTGTATAAACAGTCAGATTCTTCGTGGTCGGGTCTTCCAGAATGTTTGCCACACGACCGCGGATAAACTTTGCACCTTCACTCTGGACACGATAGTAGAACTCTTCGTACATCTTTCCGAAGGCACGGATATCCATGTAGAAGAGGTACGGCACAGCACCGGGGATCTTTTCCATGATCTGGTGAGCGTGTTTCAGGCAATACATACAGCAGAACCGTGAGCAGTACGGCTTTGCGACGCCGCCCGTGTTGTCACGGGAACCTGCACAGAGCACAAATCCGACTTTCATCGGAGTCTGACCGTCAGACGGACGGATCAGGTGGCCGGTGGTAGGACCGGATGCACAGATCAGGCGCTCAAACTCAAGACCGGTGATAACATTGTCAAACTGCTTGTATCCCCATTCCCTCTTCTCTTCGATTGGAATGTAATCATATCCAATGGCGAGAATGCAGGTTCCGACTTTGATCTCCTCAAAGGTGTCGACACTCTCAAGGTCAATCGCACGCTTCTCAGGACCGCACGCATCAACACAAAGACCACACTTCACACAGGAGTCAAAGTCAATGGTATAGAGCAGAGGCATAACCTGCGCGTGGTAGATGTAAATTGCCTTGCGTGGTGCCATGCCCATCTCAAATGGATTTGGCTTGATGACAGGACATACTTCAGCACAGTCTCCACAGCCGTTACAGCCGCCGCCGACATATCCACGTGCTTCTGCTTCGGTTGGGTCGAGGACACCACGTGCCTTCTTCCGGAGAGTGATCGTGAAGTTACCAATGTAGCCTTCTACTTTCTCAACTTCCGTGTACGTTCTGAGTTCAATGTTGGGGTGACGTCCGACATCCACCATCTTTGGGGTCAGAATACACTGTGAACAGTCAAGTGTCGGGAAGGTCTTGTCCAGCTGGGACATACGTCCACCGACAGTCGGGAGCTTCTCAACAAGGTATGTCTTGATACCTGCGCTTGCAAGGTCGAGTGCTGCCTGCATACCGCCGATACCAGCTCCAAGAACAAGTGCAGCGTGTTCCACAGGCACACTCTTCGGCTGGAGGTCTTCAAGCATACGGCATTTTGCAACAGCAATGAGGACCTGATCCTTTGCCTTTTCAGTTGCGCCTTCCCAGTCATGCATGTGCACCCAGGAGTTCTGGTCACGGATGTTTGCCATCTCAAACCGGAACTTGTTCAGTCCACCTTCCTCTGTTGCAGTACGGAACGTCGGCTCGTGGAGACGTGGCGAACATGCTGCAACGACAACACCGTTCAGGTTGTGCTCTTTGATTGCATCGATGATCTTTGATTGTCCAGGAGTTGAACACATATACTGGTAGTCATCTGCGACAACAACACCATCAAGAGTCTCTGCGTATTTCTTTACATCCTCAATAGAGAGGGATCCTGCGATGTTTGTACCGCAGTGACAGATAAATACACCAATTCGTGATTCTTCTTTTGTATCAGCCATTCATCTCACCTCTCAAACGATCTTCTCCAGGAATGAGTTACAGTCAACAGCATGTAGATCAAGAGCAAGCTCCTGTGGAGTCATACCCTGTGCAAGACCAAGGAGTTCATTGTAATGAAGAACCGGAAGGTTATATTCCTGACCGAATTTCTCCTTAATTTCAACCTGACCACGATCGTACTGAAGCTGGCAGAACGGACAGAATTCAGTGATTGCGTCAGCTCCGACTTCCTGTACATTGATCAGCTTCTCATTTGTGATATCCAGTGAGTGAGTCAGATCAAATCCACGGACACCACCACCGGCACCACAGCACTGCATTTTGTTGCGGTACTGAACGGATTCTGCTCCCAGTGCATCAATGAGTTCCTCAAACCACATGGGGTTCTCTGTGTCACCGAAGTGGCGCTCTTTCTTGGGCTTGAGCAGATGGCATCCATAGTGTGGTGCAATCTTTGTTCCGGTAAGTGGACGGGTAACGCTCGCACGAACCTTCTCAACCCCACAGATCTTCTCATCGTAATAGAGTTCAATCAGGTGCCAGACATCAATGGAACCCTTGAATTCCATATCAACTTCTGCAAGCACTTCGTTCACACCATCACGGAGTTCATCGTTGTGCTTCAGGATCTCATTGACTTCATATATGGACTTGTAACATCCGTTACAGATCAGGGTGATGTCCATGTTCATCTCTTCTGCAAGCACGATGTTACGTGCTGCAAGTGCATACCAGACCTTCAGGTCAATTGCACCGAACGCACCAGGTGCAGGACAGCAGCTTGCTCCTTTCAGCGGCAGAAGTTCAATACCCAGCTTTTCACTGGTTTTAATAGCTGCAGCCTCACAACCGGGGTACCGGTTTGGCGCAATACATCCAAGGAAGAACGCATACTGCTTCATATTTCCAGACATTTACTTACTCTCCTCGGCGAGAATCCGGTCTGCTTTATCTTTCATACCGTAGAAATCCATGATCTTCTGAATTCCCGGAATAAATTCGGGATAACTGTGTGTTGTTGGTGGGTCTGCAGGGAGACCTAATTTTACACGTGCTGCACGGTTGACATCATTATTTGGCACACCGTGTCCGGTTTTGTATATCAACTGAACAGTCTTAAGGAAGTTGCGTGGCACAATATCAACCTTGAACGCAAGATTCCTCATTGCCATAATTACATCAGTTGGTGCAAGGCCACGTGGACAGCGGTCTGTACATGAATAACAGGTGGTACAGAGCCACAGATCCGGGTCATTGAGCGCCTCTTTCTCGAGACCGAGAACACCCCTTCGCATGAAGAGACGAATCCGGTACGAACTGCGTGGTGCTGACGGACATGAACCAGTGCATGTTCCGCACTGGAAGCACATATTAGCAGCCGTACGACTGATTTTCTTCACATCTTCGAGAAACTGAGGATTAGAATCAGTTGTATAATAACTCGTATCACTGAGTTTCTCTTCCAGTTCGGCATTGCCGTAATCTTTTACATTTGCCATTTCTTTTCCTCACGCAGTTTCCATCATCTTGAGTTCAACCTCGTCCTTCGCAGTCTCTTTTACCCGGGAGGTGCGAGGAGTGCAGAGCTTGTCCTTGATTCTCAGGAAGAGATCAGTTTCCTTGCCCTTCACACGGATGTTAGTACGGCTCAGTGTGATGATATCCTCACCAGGACATGCATTCACGCACGCACCACAGAGAATACAGAAGTCTTTATTGACTGCAATTACCGGTTCATTCTCGCCCTTCAGGTCCTTTGCAGCCTTCGGGGTAGGGAGGTAGATTGCATTTGCGGGACAGACCTCAACACAGGTGGAACACCCGGATGGGCACTTGTCTGCATTGAATTCAATGTCACCTTCAAAGATCTTCTCAACGGTGATTGCCTCGGTCGGACAGTTGATTGCACACCAGTTGCAGGTACAGCAGTTCTCTTCAAGGATTTCGACCTTGCCAGTGAGCTTTGCTGATTCAACTACCCTCTCAACGGTGATTGCCTCTTCAGGGCATGCTTCGACACAGACCTGACAGGCGTCACACTGTTTCTCGTCCCAGACGACATCGCCCACAATTGCTCCGAACTCTGCGGAGAATGGTTTGCGTTTTACATCAATTGCCGGACAAAGTTCAGAACAGATACCACAGCGAGTACACTTTTCATCATCAACGGTGAAAGTGATCTTTGCTGTCAGTACTGACTGCTTTTCAAGTGCTCCGTCGACCGTTCCCTCAAATACAGGGACTTCACGGCTGATTGCATCGCGAGGACAGACGTCCTCACAGATGGTACAGCGGATGCACTTGTCCTGGTCAATCTTCGTGACCATATCATATTCAGGGAACCCTTCACGCTCGATAATCGGAAGAGCTTCCTCGCCGTCAACTTTGAGAGTCAGGGAGTTGAACGGGCACATAACAACACAGACACCACAATATGAGCATTTTTTCTCATCAATGTTTATGGGCTCTGCGTAGTCAACAGCACCACGACGAACAGCACCTACCAGTCCAAGACTGATTGCTTCCTCCGGGCAGGCTTCTGCACAGATTCCACATCCTGTACATGTCTGTCCGTTAAGAATCAGGTTGCTGACGCTCGTGAGGAGCTTCTGCTCCATAATGACGTTAACGCCATCTCTCTTTTTGGAGAATTTCGGGAAGAATGTATCCATGTTTAAACCTCACTCCATACCTTCTGCCAAGGATTTGGATTTCGTATCCCACGGTCCTGCCAGCCGTATCACATTAAATGGACATGCCTCAACACATACGCCACACCCGGCGCAGAGTTCGTGATCTACATCGAGAACAATGGCCTTGCCATTCTTCACCTGGTAGATCTTCTCATCGGTCACCGGATCTACTGTAAACAGCTCCAGTGCATCGACGGGACATGCAACCACACATGCGTTACAACCGGTACACCGCTCCATGTTAATATGCAATGCAAATGCCATGGTTTCACGCACCAGTATCGATCAAATCGATTACAGGAAAAGTTGTTGGAAAGAATAGATAAAGGTATTGAAGTAGGGCGCTTCCAAAAGAACGGAGCATAGCCCCCATTTTCTGATAAAAAACATTTACAATCATTAAATATTAATATTATTCGATTGATTTTAAATAGCCACACCCACCGATAATAACCAAATAAATCCAAAAAAATATTCTCGTATTCTGCAATTTAATGACGGTTATCCCCCCATCCTTAAATCCTCAGTTTAAAATGCCACACACCCATTTTTTCACCATTCCGCGGATAAAAATTCAGGATACAGGCTTCTTTCTTTCAGTACAAGTAAAAATAATATCCGCACGCTGATATTTCCACACAGTAAACCTAATTTCAATAAGAGACTACCTTATGTTAGCATGACAACAAACGACCTGGCAAAAATATTCGAAGAATACGCCATTGAAAATGAGATCACCTGTATGCAGGCATTCGAGATCTCTGAGAAATATGACATCTCAAAAACAGCCATCGCCCGCTACTGCAACAGCCGTGACCCCCGGGTCAAAATCAGGGGCTGCCAGCTGGGCTGTTTCAAATGAGTATTTTTCTTGAGCTTATTCCTGTCTCTGAAGCCGAGGAGATACTCCGAAGGATTGCACCACTCATGGAAGAGGAGATCGTACCTCTTCCTGAGGCATACGGCAGAGTGCTCTTTCGGCCGGCCACAGCAGCAGAAGATATACCCGGATTCACCCGAACGGTTGTGGACGGATATGCTGTCCGTGCAGCTGACACCGTCGGTGCAGGAGAGGCAATGCCCGCCATGCTTACCATCACCGGTCGTGTCGGTATGGGGGAAGGAGATGCCGGACATGTCGCACCAGGCGAATGCAGATATGTCCCGACAGGTGCTGTCATCCCGGAGGGTGCTGATGCTGCTGCGATGATCGAGTATGCAGAGGAGTCAGGGGACGAGGTCCTCGTCTACCGTGCGGTCGCACCAGGAGAGAACCTTACTCTTCAGGGAGATGATTTTCGAAACGGGGACATTGTGTTTCCGGCAGGCAGACGCCTTTCACCCCGTGACCTTGGAGTCATGGGTGCACTCGGCATCACCACTGTGTCGGTCCGCAGGCAGCCGGTTATAGGGATTATCAGCACAGGGAATGAGCTCATCAGCCCGGATAAGACACCCCGACCCGGAGAGATACGGGACGTGAACACATACCTCTGTCGCGGGTATGCACAAACCCGGGGACTCATCCCACATATCTATGGCATCATTCCTGACGAACGCGCTCCCCTCGAGAAAGCCATCAGGCAGGCGGTCGCCGAGTGCGATCTTGTCTGCATCTCCGGCGGCAGTTCCAAAGGCGAGCGGGACATGTGTGCTGATATTCTTGCAGATCTTGGCACGGTCCATGCACATGGCATTGCGCTTGCACCCGGCAAACCGACCATCATTGGCACCATTGACAGTGTCCCTGTGCTGGGCCTTCCCGGCCACCCGGCATCTGCCTATGTGGTCCTGGTGGCACTTTGTGATGTGCTCATCGCTGCCATGACAGGGAGCAAGGTCACACGTATAACTGTGCCTGCCCACTGTGCTGCCCCGGTCCCGTCTGCACGCGGGCGGGAGGATTATATACGTATCAGGCTCGAGGGCCGCGATGCATATCCACTCTTCGGCAAATCCGGTCTCACCAACACACTCATTGAAAGTGACGGGCTGCTCCGCGTCCCTGATGGCAGGGAAGGATATGAGAAGGGCGCAGACGTTGAGGTGATCCTGTGGTAACACGATATCTCGAACTGGTTTCCCTTGAGGAAGCTCTGAAAAAAACGCTCTCATCATTCCCGTTCATACCCACAATAGAGGAGATACCCATTTCTGAGTCAGCGGGAAGAGTGACGGCAGCACCGGTCTTTACCCGGCAGTCGGTCCCATCGGTACACCTCTCTGCGATGGACGGTATTGCAGTGAAGAGCCAGGATACAATAGGTGCCGGTGAACAACGCCCGGTGATCCTTCAGAAGTTCCTGCGGGTCAATACCGGCAATGTGGTTCCCTCAGATTACGACGCAGTCATCATGATCGAGGACGTGGAGGAGAGTGAGGGGGAACATTACCTCATTCGCAGGGCCGCCTCCCCATGGCAACACATACGGCCGGTGGGTGAAGACATCGGCGAATCTGAGATGATTGTTCCTTCATCGCACCGTATCCGCCCCCACGAGATCGGTGCACTGGCAGCATATGGAGTCGCAGAAGTCCCTGTGAGAACCGTGCGGACAGGACTCATTGCAACCGGGAGTGAACTGGTGCCCGTAGGCTCCAGACCGGAAATAGGTCAGGTTATTGAGAGCAATATGCAGATGGCAGCCGCATGCCTCCGTGACCTTGGTGCCAAACCAACCCATTACGGCATCGTGCCGGATGAACCCGATAAAATCCGTGAGGCAGTCATCCGGGCCGTCAGGGAGAATGATATGCTGATCATCTCTGCCGGTTCCTCCAAAGGAACACGTGATTACACGGCATCCATCATCGAAGATCTGGGCGAGGTGTTTATCCACGGTGTTGCCATCAAGCCGGCACGCCCGGTGATAATCGGTACCATTGAAGGGAAACCTGTCATCGGAACACCCGGATACCCACTTGCTGCATACACCATTATCCGAGAGATCATCGGACCGATAATGGGTGCATATGGCCTGCAGCCGCCCGTGCCTGAAACGGTCCCTGTTGCCCTCTCCACACGACTGGATTCAGCAGGGGGAACAGATGAATTTGTTTTGCTCTCGGTAGGGAAAGTCAGCGACCGGTGGGTGGCCGTCCCCCAGTCCCGCGGTGCCGGCGTACAAATGAGTGCCGTCCGTGCCAATGCCTACATGAAAATTCCCGCACGAAAAGAGGGAGTAATGGCCGGTGAGGAAATGAAGGCAACCCTGATGGTCCCCCGGAACACTGCTGCAGAATCTCTCCTCATCACCGGCAGCCATGACCCGTGTATCGACTATCTCGGTGACATGCTCCAGAAATATTCTGTGACCCTCCACCCCACCCATACCGGCAGCATGGGGGGCGTCCTCTCCCTGAAACAGGATACCTGCCATGTGGCACCGATGCATCTTCTCGCAGATGATGGTACCTACAATACCCGCTATCTGGAGAAGTATCTACCCGGAACACCACTCACCCTCATATGCGGAGCAGAGCGTGAACAGGGCATCATCGCACCTGAACCGATTACGTTTGATGAATTGCCAGGCAAACGGTTCATCAACCGCCAGAAGGGCTCTGGGACACGTATTCTCTTTGACCATCTCCTGAAAGAAAAAGGAACAGACCCTGCAACCATCGAAGGATATGATCATGAGGCTACCACTCATCTTGCCGTAGCCCTTGCAGTCCGTTCAGGCGAAGCAGAAGCAGGCATCGGCGTATATAGTGCAGCAAAGGCCCTTGGACTTGCGTTCACTCCCATCGGGACAGAACGCTATGAACTGGTGACACGAACAACGACTTATGAAACAATGCCCGAAGTCCGTATGCTTTTTGATACGGTGGCCTCTGATGATTTCAAAGAGACACTGCACCGTCTTGGCGGATACCGTACAGAAAAAACAGGGATAATAAGAAGAATTCCCTGAAATTTAATTAATTTTTGAAAAATTTATACTGCAGGAAGAACCTTCTTCCACCAGATGACCTGTCCGTTCTCAACTTTGAGCACTTTCAGGTATTTGACCATGACATCAGCAGGCACTTCGGAAACATCTGCACCGGTCGGCACAAAGAGCATCAGTGGTTCAATTGCCACCCCTGCTTCACGAGCCACATCGCACTGCTGCTGTATTACACATGCCTTCTCCGCAGAGACAGCTGCTTCCATGCTGACATCTACAGGATAGTATGCTGTTTTGCCAAAGCGTTTCCTTGAGACGGCATATGCAAATGATGCACCGCCGCACTCAGGCTCTCGCTCAATATTCCATCCCTCACCCGGTGAGAACATCTTTCTCAGGTCGCGGGTAACATATGAATTCATTACGTCTCCGGAATCGCCCATGTACCAATCTCCTCTATAATATGAGATTTCATCTCACTAAATTTAAATCTATCTCATTTGTTGGACATACATTTTAGCAAAAAAAAGGCTAAATTAGCATTTCTTTGAATAATAAAAGGGAATATATCGACATACATGACATCAACCATACTCTCGACACCCCCTTCGGTTGCCTTTCATCTGCCACAAAGAACAGCGAAAAAGAAAGCTTATAGTAAGACAATGCACCACATATTGGATTGGTATCAAGAGGTTTAATATGGAATTAAATGGTGTTTTAATCGAAGATGAGTATGCAGAGGCATTCTCCAACTGGGCATGCCGTGTCATTATCACAGCAATTAATGAGAAATGGGCAGTGAACGCAGCAACAGAAGCAACCGGCTTTGCCACATCAGGAATCGGATGCCCCTGTGAAGCAGGGATTGAGCGGATCCTCACTCCGGAAGAGACACCGGACGGACGCCCGGGCGTTGCAGTCATGTTCTTTACCGGCGGCAAGAAGAAGCTCAAAGAACAGGTTGTCGAGCGCCTTGCAGAGTGTGTCCTCACCTCACCTACCGCAGCAGTCTTTGACGGCATGCCTGAGGCAGAGGAACGCATCGATGTCAAACTCCACTTCTTTGGTGACAAATTTGAGCACAAAGTGGAAGTTGGCGGGCGCAAATGCTGGGCCATCCCCATCATGAATGGTGAATACATCGGAGAGGAACAATTCGGCATTGTCAAAGGCATTGCAGGCGGCAATTTCTTTATCATGGGAGAGTCCGTTGAAGCAGCACTCGAGGCATCTGAGAAAGCAGTTGAGGCAATTAAGACTGTTCCAGGCTCAATCACCTCATTCCCGGTTGTCGCATCCGGCTCAAAGGTCGGTTCAAAGGCATACAAGTTCATGGTAGCAACTACCAATGAAAAATACTGCCCAAGCATCCGTGACCAGGTGGAAGACACAAAGGTTCCCGAGGGTGTTGCATGCATCTATGAGATCGTGATTGACGGTGTTGATGAAGCAGCCATCAAAGCAGCTACCAAGGCAGGCGTTGAGGCAGCAGTCACCGTACCCGGCATCAAGCTGATCACCTCCGGAAACTATGGCGGCACCCTTGGTCCGTACAAATTCTCACTCTCCGAAATTCTCTAAAACTCTTTTTTTTCTCCGGTGCACTGCGCATTCCTTAAATACCTTTGTTGCCGATAATCCTGTTAACGAAAATTTCGGTGACAAACACATATGATAATACTCACACCTGACGAGATACAGAAACGATTCGGGCGCCTCTTTTCTCAGCGCCTGTTGGTGATGGTAGATGAAAACGCAGGACGGGCAGAGATTCTGGAGGAGTGCCGGTGCCGTGGGGCCATTGAATGGGACGTGATGAACCGGAAGCGTGCCGGCGGTGCAGTCACCGGCATCACTGTCGAGGGTACATCGATGACCATGCAGGCAAAAATTGGTCATTATCCTGCCCGTTTTGGCCCTGCCGACAAGGAACTGGGCGGCCAGGCACTCGAAGGCGTGGAGATCTGCGGTGACGAAGTTGTCACGTCCTGGGCAGGTATCGCCGGCGCTGGCGTCGGTGTCGCAGCATGCCTCCCGCAGGCACCCGGAGTCATCCGGACCGAATATGAATCAGAAGATGACCTGAAGATAGGCGGCGCCCGTCTCAGCCGGTCCCGAATTTTCACCCCCCGCTATGAGAAAGTGACCATCGGTATCGATGACACCGATACCAAAGAGGAAGGAGCCACCTGGGTGCTTGCCAGCCAGTGTGCTGAGGCATGCCCGATTGAAGGCGTGGAATATCTGAATATGCGCCTCATCCAGCTGAACCCAAAGGTTCCGGACAAGACAACAAACTGCGTGGGCTCAGCCCTGAATTTCGCCGTGCGCCCGGATAAAATCGAAGAACTACTTGTCTATGTGCGCGACTTCATCCAGAAAAATGCAGTCAGTGATGACACCGGCATTGCCGTATACCGCGGGATCAGCCTTCCGGAAGAGTCACCCTATATGACAAAAGTGAAGACCGAAGTCTTAAACCAGCAGGAATGTGAAGCAGAGGCAAAACGTCTGGGCATCACCTATATCGACACCTGTGCGGGGAAGGGCAGAATAGGGGCACTCGGTGCAGTGCTCTGGGCAAACGCAGGCATTGAAGCGGCCGGGTTATATGGCGAACATCTCTGACCCGTATTCAATCCGGTATCCGGAGATCTGTGCAGTCACAGATGCATACGGCACAACAGTAGAACTCATCGAAGAATTCACCTGTACCGGCGGGGCAATGTGGGCCGGCCACAATTACCAGAAAAGCCCCCTGGTACAGTCTGTCCGCATGATCGGCAACACCCAGCGCTTCCTGCTCTCAGCAGGAGAGACAAAACTCCCGCTGGAAGGATCCTACTTCCCGGCAGGGATTGCCGCGGTTGAAGTCACCGACAATGAAATCGGCATCACCTACCGCGGCGTAGGTGGCGGCGGTGTGGGTGCCACCGTCTGCCGGGCAACAGCAGCAGGCGTCATCCGTTCAACAAGCGACCCCTGTGGCGGCGGGCGTGAGGCAGGGGCACAAATCTGGCTTCCCCGGCGTGAACGGGTCATAATTGGTGTGGATGACACCGACACTCCGGAAGAAGGCGCCACCTGGACACTCGCACACAACATCGCTGAAGCAGTGCAGACCACAGAAACCAGATACCTGTCCCACACCATCGTCCAGCTCTTCCCGGTGCCCTACCGGACAAAAAACTGTGTGGGTGTGGCATGTGAATTTGCGACCTCAGAACCCGAAGCACTGGTGAACGCGTTCGAAGAACTCCTGTGTGAATATACCCTCTCGGATGATACCGGCATGGCAGTCTTCCGCGGGTTCTCACCGGCACCCCTCATGGATTACGGGTGGCGGGTAAAACGCGGCGAGGTCACCCGGGATGATCTCAATGAAATTCGTGAGCACATTGAAATCCGCCTGGACGGGCGGGGCATCATCGGTGCTGCAGCAGCCATCCCGTTTGCAACCCGGTACAATGAGGCACTGTCCATATGCAATGGGGAACCCTGAAAGCCCGGATTCTTGCATATGGGACGGTGCGCCTCACGGGGATTTACCCATTCCACCCCGGACAGTCTACTGCCGGACCGGGAGCAGGCAGCACCGGTTCGGTCTTTTTTGCCACATCCCATGGCCGTATCCGCCTTGCCATTGATGACCATTCTCTCCTAAAACTGACCGCTGATGCTGACGGCAGTGCACGCCTCACCGGGCCGGATATTGATGTGGAAGGCCACATCGAAGACGCCGGATACCACTGTCCCCGGCAGGCATTTATCACCCTTTCCGAGGGGTGCATCTTCTCATGCCGCTACTGTGCGGTGCCCTCTCTTCCCAAACACATCAAGAGCGTTGAGGAGGTCACCGGCATGATTGAACAGGTGGCAAGTGACATTGATGCAATTTCACTTACGAGCGGGGTGATAGGCTCTGTTGAGGAGGATGAATTACGGGCCATTGCCGTTGTGGATGCGGTGGCAGGCTTCGGCATCCCGGTTGGCGTCTCTATTTACCCCATACCGGGCACCCCACAGCGACTCAAAGATGCCGGTGCCTGTGAGGTAAAGTTCAATATTGAGACCGCGACAGAGGCCCTTTTCCAAAATATGTGCCCCGGCCTTGATTATGAGGGGACGTGGACCATACTGGAAGATTCAGTCTCTGTATTCGGCAGAAACCGGGTCTTCTCCAATGTGATCCTCGGTCTGGGAGAGACATACACAGAAATGGAGGCATGTATCCACCGTCTCACAGAGATCGGAGTGATTCCTGTGATCCGGCCACTCTCCCCTTCACCAAACCTGCCGGGGCTTCCCCGCCCAACAGCTGAAGACATACTCCGGATAACAAAATTTGCCAGAGAAGAACTGAAAAAAGCAGGGCTTGACCCCACACAGGCACAGACCATGTGCACCCTCTGCGGCGGGTGCGATCTGGTCGCCGGGAGAGACGTATGACTTCTTCTGCACATTACGCAAAAACCGGTGAGGCATGCCTTTCCGCTGCACTCCGGAGAGCGGCAGACCGCTTTTACACCGTGCCTGGCTATCCCGTTACCACCCTGGGAGAGGCATGCGGGGCGGTCTGCACCGCAAACGAGAAGGTAGCACTCGAGTATGCACTCGGGGACGCCATCTCCGGGCACCGTGCCTGCGTCATCCTGAAAAACGTGGGCCTGAACGCCTGCATGGACCCCCTCATGAATGCCGCCGTTCAGGGCATCTCCGCGGGGCTTGTCATCGTCGTCGGGGATGACACCGAGGTGAAGGGTTCGCAGAATGCTCAGGACTCCCGCTGTATCGGACCGCTGGCAGAATCCCCGCTGTTCGCCCCGGCAGCTGGTGACCTTGGCACTGTGGCTGAAGCAGCATTTCAGGCATCTGAACAGTTTTCCCGCATTGCTCTGGTGCGGGTGACAGCGGCAGTCCTCGCGGCACCAGCATCCGGCACCCCACCTGCCCGCACCTCCCGGAAGGGAACAATCGCCGACCCGTCACTCACGATGCGGGGCAGAACAGAGATGGCAGAACTACGGCGCAGGGAGATGGTCAGGTGGGCACAAACAAACACCATTCCTGCGCTTATCTATCCCCCGCATGTGGGACCGGTGCCATCCTGTTCAACGGTTTCCCCACCAGGATGGGAAACAGAAGAGAATGGAAGAGAGCAGGAAGAGAACGGAACAACATGGGCACCGGAAACAATGCAGTCACGCGGGTTTGCCCGCACCTTCTGCAGGGAGTGCCCGTATATCCCTCTTCTTGCAGTGATGCAGGAGAAGGGACTGAACCCCGTCCTCGATATCGGATGCGGCCTCCTTGCCAAAAATCCCCCCTGGGAAGTGGGCATCGCAGGATACGGACTGGGATCAGCTCCAGCGGTGGCGGCCACCAGCACCGGTGTGGCACTGATGGGCGACTATGCACTGATGCATTCCGGGCTGAGTGCCCTTGCAGACATCCATGAAAAAGGACTGTCCGTCTTGGTTGTAATTGTTGAAAACGGTGTCCTGGGGATGACCGGAAAACAGACCGCACCGGATATCCTGCCCTACATCGGCTGGGCATCGCCGGTTGTTGTGAACGCCGCTGACATTGAAGCCATCCGGAATGCACTGGTGCCGGAAGACCGATTGAAATGCGTAATCATCAGGGGCAAATGCCCCGAGGGAGAAGACCATGAAACCGTGGAATGTTGAGATTTGTGACGTGACACTCCGTGACGGTGAACAGACACCAGGCGTGTCATTCACCTGTGAAGAGAAGATGAAGATCGCCTCACTTCTGGATGAAACCGGAGTGGAAGTCATTGAGGCCGGATTTCCGGTAGTTTCAGATAATGAATACCGGTGCGTACAGAAGATCTGCAGAATGGGACTTGACGCACGGATTTGCTGTCTGGCACGTGCCACACAGGGCGATATTGACGCGGCCATTGACTGCGAAGTGGACCTCGTGAGCATTTTCATTGCGACATCAGACCTGCATATACGGATCAAATACCGGTGCTCACCGGATGAAATGCTGGAACGTGGCCTTGCCATGGTAGATTATGCACATGATCACGGACTTCGTGTCCGTTTTGCCGCAGAAGATGCATCCCGCACTGACCCCGTCTTTCTGCAGAAGATGTATGTGGCAGGGGCAGAGCATGGTGCAGAGTACTCCGGATTTGCCGATACCCTCGGCTGCCTGACGCCGGTTGATATGATACAATTCATGGAAGAGACCGGCAGTAAAATCCCAAACAAGCTTGCCATCCACTGCCACAATGACCTCGGCTGCGCCACCGCAAACACAATCACCGCAGCAGCATGCGGGGCGTTTCAGCTGCACACCACAGTAAACGGCATCGGGGAACGAACCGGCAACGCCCGGCTTGAAGAGGTGCTCGCCCTCCTGCGCCTGAAAGGTGGCGTGGACCGTTATGACCTCACCCGCCTTCCCGAACTCTCGGCACTGGTTGAGAGGTGTAGCGGCATTGCGATGATGGACACGAAGCCTGTTGTCGGGAAGAATGCCTTCTCCCATGAAAGCGGCATCCATATCGCAGCAATGCTCGATGACCCGGAGACCTACGAGTATCTCCGCCCCGAAATGGTGGGCAGACAGCGCCAGTATATCCTCGGCAAACATACCGGCAGGAAGGCCATCGAACATGTGATCGCTTCCAAGGGATGTTCACTCTCCCCTGACCAGGTGCACTGGATGCTCTGCCGGGTCAAGGAGATCTCCGAGGGGAAATGCAATATCACAGACGAGGTCCTCATGAATCTTCTCCGTGAGGCACGGGACCATGGGGAGGAGGCATGAGCACCCTCTCCGAACGTATCCTCGGCGGCCCCGCAGGTACCTACGTGGACCATGAAGTCGACCGGGCCTTTGCACATGATGGCACCGGTGTGCTTGCAATGGAGGCATTCCGGAAGATGGGCGTCGCAAAACCGGCCCGCCCGGAAACGGTCTCCATCATCTACGACCATATCTCACCGGCAAACACCTCACATACGGCGACACTCCAGAAGGAACTCAGGGAATTTTCCGCAGCTGCAGGCTTTGCCCTCACCGACGTCGGCGGCGGGATATGTCATCAGCTAATGAGCGAAGGACGGGTGCTGCCCGGCGAAGTGGTCGTCGGGGCAGACTCTCATTCCTGTACGACCGGTGCCTTCGGTGCTTTTTCCACCGGTGTGGGGGCAACCGACATGGCAGCCATATGGGCCGAGGGAAGCACCTGGTTCCGTGTCCCGGAGACCATAAATATCGAGCTCACCGGTCGTCTGCCAGAGTGCTGCGAGGCAAAGGACATCGTCCTCACGGTCACCGGCAACATCGGCATGGACGGCGGCACTTACCGTGCGCTGGAGTACACCGGCGACGGGGCCGCTGCACTAACAATTGCGGGCCGCCTCACCCTCTGCAACATGGCAGTGGAATGCGGTGCAAAAACCGGTCTATTCTACGCCGACAAAACAACACAGGATTACCTTGCCCGCTACGGTCACCAGGTAGAGCGACAGGAACCAGAGGACGCCACCTACTGCCGTGAACTCTCGGTTGATCTCTCCAACATGGAGCCCGTCCTCTCGGTCCCGCACCGGGTGGACACCGTGGCCCCGGTCGCCGACTACGCAGGCACCCCTCTGGACCAGGTCTTCGTCGGCACCTGCACCAACGGGCGCTACGAGGATCTGGAACGCTTCGCCCAGATCGTCCGCGGCAAAGAGGTCACATGCCGCACCATCGTCGTGCCGGCGTCCCGTGCGATCATGCAAAAGGCGGCGGAGAGCGGTGTCCTTGCCGCAATCATCGCTGCCGGGTGCATGGTCGGCCCGCCGGGATGCGGCCCCTGCCTCGGGATGCACATGGGTGTCCTCGGAGAGGGGGAAACAGCCCTTTCGACTGCCAACCGCAACTTCAAAAACCGGATGGGTGTCGGGGCAGAGTACTATCTCGGGTCGGTGGCAACGGCTGCGGCGAGTGCGCTGAAAGGTGAAATCACTTCACCGGAGGGTATCCTATGACATTCTCAGGCCCCGCAGTCTGCATCGGCGTTGACATCGACACAGATCAGGTCATCGCCGGGCGTTACCTCCGGACGAAAGACACCTCCGTCTGGGCTGAGCATGTCTTTGAAGACCTCGATCCCACACTTGCCCCCCGCCTGAATGGAGCGGTCCTTGTGGCAGGCAACAATATGGGATGTGGGTCGTCCCGCGAACAGGCACCGGTCGCCATACGGGAAGCAGGTGCTGTTGCCGTTGTGGCGCCCTCTTTTGCCCGGATATTCTTTCGCAATGCGATTAATGTCGGCCTGCCGGTCATCGAATGCGAGGGCCTCACCTGCCATGAAGGGAGCACGGTCACCATCTCACTGGAGGAGGGGTGGGTAGAAGCAGACGGGGTGCGCCACCCGGTCCGCCCCCTTTCCGGACGGATGCAGGAGATTCTTGCGGCAGGCGGGCTGGTCCCCTACTGGAGAAACAAATGATCTTCCCGGAAGAGTGCAAGACCGTCGGATCGGCGGATGAGAAACCCGCGGGAGACATAGTGTATTTCCTCTCACGCTACCTCATCCACCGCACCGAAACCGGATACGAAGTGCTTGAGGTGAAGCCAAAAGAGGGGAACACGATGCTCAGGGAAATTCAGTCCTCATCCCTCCTGGCAGGTGTTGCGGATGTCTGCATGTACCCGGAAAAGGTGAACCTCCACAACCGCACCAACCTCATCAGGCGGGCGCAGGAGACCGGAAAACGGTGCACAGTCTTCACAGGTCTTGATGAACACCGGACCTTTATATGCGACCCGTCAGAGGAGAAACTCCTCACCATCCATGTCTATGACGCAGAACCGCCCCGTCCGAATCTTGCCCATATCATCCGGAGTCTGGAAGAAACCGGTCTCTTCGGGGAGTGCAATGTGCAGTTCTCCTACCATATCACAGACATCCGGAAGACCAATGCAGAGGTCTATCCCTGCCGGGCAGCAGGATTCTCCCGGACGATTGACAACGACCATCTCAGGGGGGATGAGACGGTGGCAGGGTGCCTGACCGCACGGCAGGTGCTTGCCGAATGTTATGGGGATGACGCAGCGTTCTCCGTCACCGACATCTGCCCGGCAAACCAGGTGGCGGCAGAACCATTCATCGCCCGCTGCTGCCGCTCCGAACGGGCCGGCACCGGTGTACATAACGGATACTATGGATCAGTCGTCCACTGGGGGGCCACCCCACGAACCATCACTGATGCAGTCTTTGCCGTCTGTGAAGGCTGGAACAAGAAAATTGCAACGGAAGAACAAGAGAACATTACAAGGGGGAGAAATAAGAAATGACCGCGATTGCAGTAGTGGAAGGTGACGGCATCGGACAGGAAGTCATCCCGGTGGCACAGGACATCCTTGCTCTCCTCCACCAGGAGTATGAATTTTATGCCGTGGCGGTCGGTTACGGCAAATGGCAGAAAACAGGTACAGCATGCACCACAGATGACATCTCCCTTCTGCGGGATGCGGATGCCATCCTCTTCGGTGCTGTGACCACTCCCCCTGCATCCGATTACCGCAGCGTCGTCCTGCAAATACGAAAGGAACTGGACCTCTACGCGAACCTCCGTCCCATACAGGGAGAAGGAGTGGACATCATAGTCGTCCGGGAGAACACCGAAGGCCTTTACTCCGGTATTGAATGGCAGGAGGAAGACCGGGCCTCAACCCTGCGGGTCATCACCCGAAAGGGGAGCGAGCGGATTGCGCGAACCGCCTGCCAGATTGCCCGGGAACGCAAAAACCACCTCACCATCGGAAACAAGGCAAATGTCATCAAATCGGACGTGTTCTTCCGGGACATCTGCATGGATATCGCAGATGAGGAAGGAGTATCTTACACGACCGCATTCATTGATTCCCTGACACTGGACGTCCTGATGCACCCGGAGCGTTATGATGTGATCGTCACCACAAACATCTTCGGAGATATCCTCTCAGACGCCGCCGCCTATCTGGTGGGAGGACTGGGAATGCTGCCCAGCGCAAACATCGGTAACCGCCATGCCCTCTTTGAGCCGGTCCACGGGAGCGCACCGGATATTGCGGGGCAGGGTATCGCAAACCCGGTCGCCGCTATACGGTCGGCAGCGATGCTCCTCTCCCATATCGGAGATACTCAGGGTGCAGCCCTCATTGATGACGCCCTCCACCTGACAGCAGAAGCGGGCATCACCACACCTGATACCGGCGGGACGGCCTCCACCAAAGAGGTGGGCGACGCGGTGTGTGCCGCCGTCCGCCGGCTGATGGAATAACCCGGACCAGACGGATATACACGGCTTATGGCATTCCGCCAATCGGTATGCCACCCCTTTTTGCCCGCAAAATACCAATGCATTTCAGACAGCCATGATTAATATCGGATGCCACGTCTCCATTGCAGGATCCCTCGCCAAAGCCATCGGCCGTGCAGAAGAACGGACCTGCACTACCTGCCAGATATTCACACGGAACCCCCGCGGATGGAAGGTAAAACCTCTGACAGAAGAAGACACAACAGCATTTCGGCTGGCCGTCCGGGAGAGCGGAATCAACCCGGTGGTGGCGCACATGCCCTATCTTCCCAACCCTGCCACCCCACGGGAGGAGGTCTGGGAGAAGTCGGTTGCAGCAATAACGGGAGAAGTAGAACGGTGCCACATGCTGGGCATCCCTTATCTTGTCACCCACCTGGGCAGCAGCCTTGGGGGTGATGCTGCTGAGGCACGGGAACGGGCAATAACAGCCATTGGCAGGGGAGCAGCAGCCTCAAAAGGAGATGTGATGATTCTCCTCGAAAATACCGCAGGGACAAAAAACAGCATCGGCACCACCTTTGAAGATATCGCCACCATCATGGAAGGGGTGGCCGGATACGGACAGGTCGGCGTCTGTTTTGACACCTGCCACGCATTTGCGGCAGGCTATGACCTCCGGACACCGAAGGCAACGGACACGGTCGTCCGAAACTTTGACGATGCGATTGGTCTCTCCCACCTGAAGGTCATCCACCTCAATGATACCATATCAGAACTCGATGGAAGGCGTGACCGTCATGAACACATCGGCCTCGGAACAATAGGCACGGAAGGCATCCGGTCAGTGGTCACCCACCCGGCACTGCAGGGCCTCCCATTCATCTGTGAAACACCGGTGGACGAACGCCGCGACGATCGCGGGAATATTGCATGCGCCCGGAAAATAGCAGGAGAGGAAAAGGAGAGACCGGTCTGATGGATGCCTCCCCACCCAACTATTTAAGATATCATCCCCAATTTTACTAACAGTGAAGGCAAGACGGGACGGCACCACGGTGGTGCTCGGGAAGGACGGACATGCCCTGTATGACCAGAGCGGGTATGGCCGGAAGACAGAAGACGGGCTCACTCTATCTCCGGAAGAGGCCCTGTATCTGGTGCTGAAAAATAAGATCACGGTAGCGGGTGAGAGTTTTGAGTCACTCATCACATACTTCTCATCCCTGCCGGGATTCATGCGGCGGTTTCTGGTCTATCGGGATATGCGGGAAAGAGGCTATGTGATTCTGCCCGGCCCCCAGGACTTCCGCGTATTCCGGCGGGGAGAGAGACCCGGCACAGGGAGAACAAATTATCTTATCCGTGTGCTCTCGGAACGTGACCTCATCACCTTCCGTGACCTCGCAGGGGAAGTGGAATCAGCGGTGCATATGCGCAAACAGTTTGTCCTCGCCGCAGTCGACGACGAAGACGAACTCACCTATTATGATGTGAAGACTGACCTCCTGAAGGAAACAGGTCCGGTACCGGACATCCCACCGGTAACCGCCATTCGTGCAGGAAATTCTGTTATCACACAGGACACCGAGGCATTCCCCGACCCCCTGTGGTTTGGCACAAAACTTGACACCACACACCTGATGCTCTCCCCGATGGAAACCCTCTACCTGCTGGACACAGGGTGCCTCACCTTAACAGGAGATGAGAACGGAACGGCCATCCGAAAGGATATCCCGAAAGAGGACGCCGAATGGAAAGAAAAGTCTCAGGTATATGCATACCTGCGCACCCGTGGCCATGTCCCCCGTACTGCCTACAAATTCGGCCACCACTTCCGTGTCTACTCAGGAGAGAAAAAACACTCAGAACTCCTGGTCCACGCCCTTCCCGCTGATGCGTCCCTTCCTATGAGCGTGATATCACGTTCAGTCAGGTTGGCCCACAGTGTTCGGAAGAAGATGCTTTTTGCATGTACCGAACAAAATGGTATTGAATTCGTTGAATTTGCACGAATCAAATTGTGAGTGATCTGTTCCTATGCATTCGGAGATTAACCCATGGTCTGCAAACCAGTCCATCGACACGGAAAAACTCTTTACTGAGTTTGGAATCGAACCTATTGAGCCCATGCTCCCGAAAATCAAGAACTCCCCCGCATTTATGCGCCGGGGCATTGTGATCGGGCACCGTGACTATCGTCCCATCGTGGATGCCATGAATAATAACACGCCCTTTCATGTGCTGACCGGGTTTATGCCATCCGGGCATCCCCACCTCGGTCACCTGATGGTGATGAAGGAGGTTGCCTGGCACGTGCAGCAGGGCGGTAACGGGTATGTAGCGGTCGCTGACCGTGAGGCACATGCCGTGCGCAATATCTCATGGGACAAATGCAACGAATACGGCAGAGAGTATCTCACCTGTCTCTACGCACTGGGATATGAGGGGAATACCTACTACCAGAGCACCAATAACCGCCTCAAAGACCTCGCCTTTGAAGCGGCAATAAAAATGAATTTCTCCGATCTGCAGGCAATCTATGGGTTTGGTCAGGAGACCACCCTCGCACACGCAATGAGTGTCGCAACGCAGGTCGCGGATATCCTCTTCCCACAGGAAGATGCTGGTCCCGCACCCACCATCGTCCCGGTGGGCATTGACCAGGACCCCCACATCCGCCTCACCCGTGACGTCGCACACAAACTCCGCTTCTTCACGGTCGAGATGCGGGACGGATATGTGAGTGTACGCTCCAAAAACGCACCTGAAGAAGCCCTTGCCGCCGTGCACAAGGCATTCCACGGGTCTAAGAAATACGAGGGGCATGTTGATATCAAAGGGGCAGGCCTCGCTGAAGTGGATGCAAAAGTCCGCAGCATCGAGATTGCACACGGCGGATTCGGATTTTACTCCCCGTCTGCCACCTATCATTACTTTATGCAGGGCCTGCAGGGCGGCAAGATGTCGTCCAGTGTCCCGGAGAGCTTTATCGGATTCTGTGACACGGAAAAAGCGGTCAAAAAGAAGATCATGGGCGCTGTCACCGGCGGCCGGATGACCCTTGAGGAACAGAAGAAGCTTGGCGGAGAACCGGAGAAGTGCTCAGTCTACCTCCTCAACCTCTTCCACATGGTCGAAGACGACGACGAACTCACCGAAATCTGCCGGGCCTGCAAGGCAGGTGAACTGATGTGCGGCACCTGCAAGAAGGCAACCTATGAACGGGTCAAAGAATTCCTTTCGGACTTTAAAGAGCGGATGGATGAAGTGGAACATAAGGTGGATGAGCGATAATGGCTGAACTGACATATAATGAAAAGCGTCTGATGGTGGTCTTAAACACAATAAAAGAGGCTACACCAGAGGTTATTGCCGGGGAACTGAACACAACCGCAGCAGCGGTGGTACAGTTCGCCCACCTCTGCGCCGACAAGGGTATTGCCAGCCTTGACCGAACCATCACGGTCAGCTACTCACTTACGACAGAAGGAGAGCAGTACGCCACCCTCGGTCTGCCGGAACGACAGGTCTATGCCTCATTCCAAAATGAGATTAGCATGAAGGAGATGCAGGCACATCCACTCTCCCGGATTGCCATCGGCTGGATGAAGAAGAAGGGCTGGGTCACCATCGAAAAAGGACTGGTAAAAAAGACCGGCGATGCACCGGAAGGTGCGGATGAAGTGGCACTCCGTGACCCTGACACAAACAGGGAAGGTATCCCTGAACTGGTGAAACGCGGTCTCGCCGAAGAGACCGAGACCACCACCTATCGGGTTGCAATAACAGAAACCGGAAAAGCCCTTGTCGAAGCGGGCATTGACCTGAGAGAGGAGGTGGGCACCCTCACCCGGGAACAGATCCTCTCGGGTGACTGGAAAGACCTGAACCTCCGGCGCTACAGCGTAGACAAACTACCCAAACGTATCATCCCCGGCAAGGTACACCCCTACCAGCGCCTCATCAACGAGATGCGCAATGTGCTCCTTGAGATGGGATTCATTGAAATCTACGGGGATGTGGTGCAGAGTTCATTCTGGAACTTTGACGCCCTCTTCCAGCCACAGGATCACCCGGCACGGGAGATGCAGGACACCTTCT
The DNA here is from genome assembly GCA_030595665.1 of Methanogenium sp. Taxonomy (GTDB): domain Archaea; phylum Halobacteriota; class Methanomicrobia; order Methanomicrobiales; family Methanomicrobiaceae; genus Methanogenium. The sequence continues at coordinate 7,491 of JAUVCV010000007.1, read as the reverse complement.
ATCTGGACAGCACCACCCCTCTGCCGGAGAACTGGGAACGAGTCCGTGACGTGCACGAACACGGCGGCACCACCTCATCCGTCGGATGGGGCGGCACGTGGGTGCCTGCCAAGGCACAGACCAATGTGCTGCGAACCCATACCACCGGCCTTTCCATCCAGTACCTCAAGGATCACCCCGATGAACCGGTGAAGGCCTTCTGTATCGGGAGGGTCTACCGGCGTGAGGCCATTGACCCCACCCATACTCCGGAGTTCGAGCAGCTTGAGGGTATCGTGATGGACAAGGACGTCTCGTTCCGCCACCTCATGGGATTCTTAAAGGAGTTCTATGGAAGAATGGGATTCGAAAACGTCCGTTTCCGCCCGGCCTACTTCCCGTACACCGAGCCCTCGGTCGAACCGGAAGTCTACGTGGACGGCCTCGGCTGGGTTGAACTAGGCGGGGCGGGTATCTTCCGCGAGGAAGTCACCGACCCGTGGGGCGTGAAATACCCGGTGCTTGCCTGGGGACTCGGCGTATCCCGTGTTGCGATGCTGAAGATGGGTCTGCGTGACCTGCGCCAGCTCTACCGCAGTGACGTGGACTGGATACGTGACACCCCCATGATGCAGGGAGGGAAAGACTAATGCCAATCATCAAACTGCCCTACAAATATCTGGAGACCCTGACCGGCACCGATCGTGATACCATCATCGACCGGGTGCCGATGATCGGTGCCGACATTGAACGTATCGAAGAGGATCATATCGATGTGGAGTTCTTCCCTGACCGGCCTGACCTCTTCTCCACCGAAGGGGTTGCACGGGCGATGCAGGGATTTTTAGGACTGAAATCAGGTATCAATGAATATCCCGTCACCCCCTCCGGCATCAGCTTCCGGGTAGACCCCGGCCTTGCAGAGATCCGGCCCTTCCTCGGGTCTGCGGTCATCCGCAATGTCTCATTAACGGAAGAGGCCATCGAGAGCCTGATGGGTCTGCAGGAAGCCCTGCACTGGGCGGTCGGCAGAGGCCGTGGCAAGGTGGCGATTGGTGTGCACGATCTGGACACCGTCACCCCGCCGTTTTACTATCAGGCAGCACCCCGTGACCGTGCCTTTGTCCCCCTCGACTTCGAAGAGGAGATGAACCTGGAGGAGATCCTCGAACGCCACCCAAAGGGCATGGACTATGCCCACCTCGTCCGGGACTATGCCCAGTTCCCGCTCATCACCGACGCAAAGGACAATGTCCTCTCCTTCCCGCCCATCATCAACGGTGAACTGACGAAGGTAACAACAGCAACACGGAATATCCTCCTTGACTGCACAGGAACAGATATGAAAGCCGTGATGACCGCGGTCAACAACATCTGCACCGCCCTTGCGGATGCCGGGGCCACCATCGAGAGCGTGGAGATAGATGGCACACCGATGCCTTCCCTCGCCCCCTCCATCCGGACGGTCAGTGTCGATGAGTGCCGCCGCCTCCTGGGCATCCCCCTCACCGCAGATGAGATGGTCGCCCATCTCCAGACCATGCGGTTCGGAGCGGTGGCAGAAAGTGAGGATGTGGTCACAGTCACCGTGCCCTGCTACCGGTCGGACATCATGCACGACTGGGATATCTTTGAGGACGTGGCCATCTCCTACGGCTTCGAGAACTTCGATGCCGCCCTGCCGGAATCGTTCACCACAGGCAAACCCCATCCGGTGATGGTCATGATGGACGGCGTGCGTGAAATTCTCGCCGGTCTCGGATTCCTGGAGATGATGCCCTTCACCCTCACAAACGAACGGGTGCTCTACACCGCGATGCAGCGGGAACCAAATCCCGGACTATTGCGGCTGCAGCGCCCGATATCAGAGGAGCAGACTGTCATGCGCACCGACATTCTCCCGATGCTGGTGGAAACACTCCAGATAAACCACCACCGTGAACTGCCGCAGCGCCTCTTTGCCATCGGTGACTGTGTTGAAGGAACCGAAACCTTCCAGAAGGTGGCCGCCGTGAGCATCCACACAGAGGCAGACTTCTCAGAAATCTACGCCTGCACAGACGCCCTGATGCGGGAGATGCAGATTGCCTATGAAATAGAAGAGTCAGAAGACCCCGCATTCATTCCCGGACGCCGGGCTGATATCATCGTGGACGGAAAAAAGGCAGGGGTATTCGGGGAAATAAACCCGGATGTCATCCGGGCCTTTGAACTGGACGCACCCATATGTGCAATGGAAATAGATCTCAGATGCGTACAGGCACGTCTCTGTCTCTGAGATACTCTTTTACCTCTTTTACGGTCATCTCACCGAAGTGAAAGACACTTGCGGCAAGGCAGGCGTCGGCATGGCCCACGACAAAACCGTCATAGAAGTGTTCGAGTGTCCCAACACCCCCACTTGCAATCACCGGAATGCCGACGGCATCGGATACAGCCGCGGTCACCCCCACATCAAAACCCTGTTTTACGCCGTCGGTCTCCATGGATGTCAGAAGAATCTCACCCGCACCACGGCGTTCAACCTCTTTTGCCCATTCCACCGCATCGATGCCTGTCGGATGGCTGCCGCCGTAGATGACCACTTCATACCAGACGACTGACCCGTCCGGCATGGTAATGGGTGTGACACCTTCGCGCATCTCATCGTTACGGCGTACGTCCATTGCGACAACAATGCACTGTGACCCAAACATCACCGCCCCTTCAGAGATGAGTTCCGGGTGCTGCACAGCACTGGTGTTGATACTGACCTTGTCTGCACCTGCCCGGAGAATCTCCCGGATGTCGTCGATGGAACGGATACCACCACCAACGGTGAGAGGCAAAAAGAGTTTGTCTGCCGCTCGTTCAATCACATCAATGATGATACCGCGGGCTTCCTTTGATGCGGTGATGTCCAGAAAGACCACCTCATCAGCACCCTGCTCATTATACCGGGCGGCCAGTTCCACCGGGTCGCCGGCATCCCGCAGACCGAGGAAATTAACCCCTTTCACAACCCTGCCGTCCTTTAAATCCAGACAAGGGATAATACGTTTTGTGAGAGCCATCGTAGTAGATGGTGTGTAAGGCCGGGCATATGATAATTGTGTATCAACATGAGGCCAGTGTGGATGCCATGCACCATCCGGTTGTACCAACATTCCCACTCCCACCCACTTCCTGTTCGGCATGATAAAAAGTCCCTTAAACCACCGTAACATATGATATTGACAGGATAGTGAAGATGAACATGGACTCAGGAGAACTGAAAATGAGCTGGGCCCGGCAGTATATGCCGGTGCTTGCAGAGATTCGCAAGCGGTTTGAAAAAGAACAGCCGCTTGCCGGGGCCACCGTCGGTATGGCCCTCCACGTTGAGGCAAAGACCGCGGTCCTTGTCGAGACGATGGCCGCTGGTGGGGCAGAGGTTCACATCACCGGATGCAACCCACTCTCCACCCAGGACGATGTGGCGCTGGCACTCGGGCGGGTGCCCGGCGTGCACTGCTACGCAACACGCGGGTGCGGTGTGGACGAGTATTATGCGGCAATGGACAAGGTTCTTGATGCGTCCCCAAATATCACCATTGATGACGGCATGGACCTCATCCACCGGATTCACACACTTCGCCGGGATCTGCTCGATACGATCATTGGTGGCTGCGAGGAGACAACCACCGGCATCCAGCGCCTGCGGGCAATGGCAGACGAGGGAGCCCTTGAGTTCCCGGTCATCGCGGTGAACGACACCCCGATGAAACGCTCCTTTGACAATATCCACGGCACCGGCGAGAGTGCTCTCTCCTCCATCATGATCACCACCAACACCCTCATCGGCGGCAAATGGTTTGTAGTGGCAGGATACGGCTACTGCGGCCGCGGACTGGCCCGGATGGCACACGGTCTTGGCGCAAAGGTCATTGTCACCGAAGTAGACCCCCGCCGTGCCCTTGAAGCACACATGGACGGCTACCACGTGATGAACATGAAAGAGGCAGCGGCCATCGGTGAGATTTTTGTGACCACAACCGGCAACACATCAATCATCACAGGCGATCACTTCCCACTGATGCAAAACGGTGCAATTCTTGCAAACGCCGGCCACTTCAATGTGGAGATTGAGATCCCGTGGCTGGAAGAACATGCAGAGTCAAAAGAGACTCGGGACAGCATCGACACATATCTTGTGAACGGCAACCGTATCAGTGTGCTTGCAGAAGGACGCCTGGTGAACCTCGCAACCACAAAAGGCATGGGCCACCCGGTAGAAGTGATGGACCTTTCCTTTGCCCTGCAGGCACTCTGCACAGAATATATGTATAAAAACGGCGGCAGCCTGAAGGGCGGCGTCTATGAAGTGCCATACGAGATTGATGCAAAAGTTGCATACCTCAAACTGGCATCTCTTGGCGTTTCCATCGATGAACTCTCTCCTGAACAGAAAATATACCTGCATTCCTGGAATGCAGGCACGTAAACATTTTTTTCTCGATTTTAGCTCAGAATTTCCCATCTGAATACGATTCACGGATAGCAAAGAGATACTCCTGTGCATAGCCTGCATACGGGCCGAAATGCTCCTGTGCAAACCGACGAATCCGCTCATACTCTGCCGTGGTAAGCGATTTTTCCGGGTCACCAACACCATAGAGACGGTGCATGATCATTCGCATCCAGACATCCACCGGGAAGGACTCATACTTCTGGAAACCGAAGAGGAGCACACAGTCTGCCACCTTCGGGCCGATACCAGGATATGCCATCAGTGCCCGGCGTGCCTCTTCAAAGGACATCTTTCTGATGTGGTCTGCCCATCCGGGATCAGCGGCGATGGCTGCAGCAGTTTTATGAATATATGGCGCCCGGTATCCAAGACTGCACCCACGTTTCTCTTCAAGGGTGAGGGCACAGAGGGCATCCGGTGTGGGAAAAGCATACCGGATTGTCCCGTCTGGTGCTGTGATCGGTTTCCCTGCGGCCCGGCACAGATTCTCGATCATCCGGGTGATGAACGGGATATTTGCATTCTGGGCACAGAGATATGAGATGAGACATTCCCACGGGTCCTGGCGAACGATGCGCAGGCCGCCGATGCGGCAGACTGCATCAGTGATATAAGAGTCACAAGAGAATCCGGATACAATGTCGTCATGAGCACAGTCGAGGTGCAGATACGAGATAAGAAATTCCTCAGAACAGCCGGTAAAGTACAGCTTCCCACCGTCCTGGCGAAGGGTGATGAGTTTACCATCGACCACTCCCTCCCAGGTGTCCTCCTGCTTTTTCCATCGAAAGAGCTGGCCGCAGGAGAGTGTGGCATCCAGATTCAGCGGGTATTCAGGTTCATACACCCAGACCTCATATGCCAACATTTCAGTTCTGCCTGTCGTGAACTACCCCTAAGCTAAAGACTTAGTGGCTTCCTGCTTCATACCCAAAACTAATGTTCATCAGTCCACAGGCCCTACCCCTCGTCCCGAGGGTGAAACAATTGCTTGGTTATCGCAATTGGATGATACCGGATTAGTATTAAATGATTTAACTCTATCGGTAACTACGCTTACATCCCCTTGGTTAAAGACCAAGGGATTTACGCTTAATTTATAAAAATAGTGATACCGACATGCCAAAAGGGAGATGTCAGGCACGGAATATGGTATCATTGAGCTCACGAAGATCCACCCGGACCTGTTCAAGTTCATCCACCTGTGCCTGGAGGATGACCTCTACATCGTCCAGGTCCATTGTGTTTTTCTGTATGCTTGATACAAGACCATTCAGACTGGCTTTGACCTGTTCCACCGGATTTTCCAGTTTGCTTGTTACCGCGGAGAGGCAGGCAACACGGGCCTCATCTGCCATAATGGCCCGGTGTTTGTAGATAGATGTCTCAATTGTGGTATAGAGCTCCCGCGGCCGAATCGGCTTTATCAAATATCCATACGGATTCGTCCGTATCGCCCGTGAGAGGGTTTCCTCATCTGAGTAGGCAGTGAGAAATATCACCGGAATCTTCAGGCGTCCTGAGATCTTCTCTGCCGCTTCAATGCCATCCATATCCCCGTCCAGACGGATGTCAATAAGGGCCAGATCCGGTTGTGTCTCCATGGCAAGATCAATTGCCCGCTGCCCTGTCGTCGCCCGCCCTGCAACCAGATACCCAAAGTCATGGACAGAATCTTCGAGACCCATTGCGATGATAACCTCATCCTCGACAATGAGTATCTTCGCATCGATCAGAGAACTCAGGTAGCTCTCATGTTTCATCACCATTCCTAGGGAGGGACTAGTATTAATATTTGATCCGAAGGAATACGGAAAAAAGGGGATGGAACCAGCACCACCACTATAACCCACCGCCATAAACAACCACCAGAATCCAGGAATTATCAAACAGCAGACTGATAGGATTACGTATGACAAAGAAGGTTCAGGGCATCAGCAGGGGGGTTCAAACCTGATTACCAGTACCTGAAAGGGTGCACACCGGCAAAAAATAGCTATCCAAAAACAAAGATCCACGGAAAAATCGAAACTATACATACTACATAAAAAAAAGTGAGGTTCCCCTACCATTCCCCCCGGATAGGCAGAGAAGCCAACACACTTACATGACCGGCACAACATATATAGATATGCCATGCATATCATCAAACATTGGATAACATAATATATACAATAAAAAATATATTATTTAAAACCGATTATTTTCAATCACGCCATACGCACGAAAATGAAATATTTCCCGTGCTTTCGTGACAGATCATCAGAATGCATGAGCAGTCCCTCATTCCCAATACCTTCCTGATCTGCATGTGCCCGCACCCTTTTCCCCTGATACCACAAAAATAAAGAAGGCACATATTTTACGACACCATATGAGGAGACAGGAAGATGGAAAAGAAACGTGACGGCAGGCAGAGGCGGAATATCTCCCCGGGTGACATGGTCAGGATCGTCCTCAAAAATGATCAAAGAACCGGAAAACTGACAGATGGTATTGTAAAAGACATTCTCACAAACTCCTCATCCCATCCGCACGGGATCAAGGTGCGGTTGACCGACGGGCAGGTCGGCCGGGTGCAGGATTTTGGCGGGGACGAGTGATCACCGGCACCGGTTCATCAGAATATCTGTGCCGGCACCAGATTATCAGACGATCCATTTTCACCCATAAATTCAACTATTTTGGCTCTGTAGAAATCCTCTGGAAAAATAGCGACCGGAAGAACGATTTTACAGGACATACAGATTTATTTTTGACCAAAAACAGACCAGAGTTCCACAATATCAATGATGAGGCCATATTCCGGATGATGGGCACTGGATGTGCTGTTTGCCCCCTCCCTAAGTTACGGATTACGATTCGCGTCATTTTGGACCAAATACTGGCATTTGCAGCCAAATAACGCTCAAATATTACATTATGAGGCCAGGAATTACGGAAAAAACAAGTCCACACAGAAGCCCGGAGCGGGCAGTTCTCAATTAAGACTGCCCATACATCCTCCTAAAATATCCACCAAT
>JAUVCV010000052.1 GCA_030595665.1 Methanogenium sp. | reverse complement strand
TCAGGACAGTCCAGTTTGAGGATGATCGTCTTTACGGTGAGCACAAGATATAGGTTCACTCAATAATGCATATTACTTGTTACGTAAACGCAATTCCTCCCCGGCCTGAAGACCGGGGACTCCTTGCGGGGATGTTGAATGTAAATTATTTCGTGAATGGTCTGTTGATTTCATTTTTATGGGTGAAGTGTGGCTATCTGCGGTCGTTGTGGAATCAAGATATTTTATGAAGAATGTCAAGGAGTGAATAAAAAAAAGGATTCCCTGAAATATTTTTGTGATTTTTTCTGTCTCTGTTACGTACCATTTGTCTTCAGCATTTTTCCATATCCTTTCTTCTCCCCTGCCGGGAAGCTATTTATAGCGTGCCTGTATATTCCCTCGTATGACAGAGAATTTCATCCGGATGCGGTATCCGACAACCTGCTACAACTGTGGGAAGATGGTCGATCAGGAGATCACTGCCTCTTCTTCACGGTCAGAGGTCGTCTGCTCAAACTGCGGGGCGACACGGATATTTGTACCCCGGTTTGAAGAACCGGCAGAATCCGGTGAATTCGCTCCCATTGAGTGTTATGATGTCTGGGATCTCCTGTCTGATGCCACCTGCAAAAACTGTCACGTCACAGGTCCACATCGCCTGATAATCGGGTGCAGAAACTTTTCAACCCACTGTGAGAACTGTGACTACACTCATTTCTTCAGGTTTGATATGGAGTATATCCCGGACCGTGATGGACCGGCCGATTTAAAATAGATTACTTCCGTCTCTTTTTGGTTTGAAATCTGCAGGTGGCAGGCAGAAGAGCGGCAATGAGTGAAAATATGAGTGGGATGAGGGGTGTGGGTGAATACATCAAGGAAGGCATGGGCTCCAATATCGGTTGTTCGTGTCTCTCTCTGCAAGACTGACAGTATTCAGATAATCCTGGTATCCTGTATGTGTTAGTTTCACCTGGTGCACACCCGGACCCTGGTTTGTCACGGTGACTGGTGTTTCCCCACGTTTTACTGTATTGATGAATACCGCTGCACCTGTAGGTGATGATGAAACCAGGAACATACCTTCCTTTTCCTGTGGGGATGCTGTTGATGACAGGGAGCATGTTACCGGTGTTACGGTGTTTTCGATGACTTCGCCTGTCCTGGTAAGGTATGTGAACCCATCTTTTTTCAGCTCACTATTATGTGATCCTTCAAAAATACCACCTATGGTCATTGGTGTGATACCGAAATACCATCTGTCAATATAGATCTCTGCACCTGCCGGATCCGAATTCAGCGAGATTGTTCCGAATGTATGTTTTTTTATTTGAATATCCGATTTTTGAACGTTTCACGCGATAATACGGCCTGTTTTTTTTGGATATGACACACACTGTCAATACTCCGTTCGAGATGGATCCCATTATATCACTGCCAAAATATACGTCTGCCCCGTTTACATCAGCAGCATAGATGTCATAGAAATACACTTCCTTCGTCTCCTCCTCTGCCATGGCGGGGATGATACAGCAGTGGCAGATCAGGACAATGAGTGCCAGTAGACAGGGACGCGTGAATCGCATGTATGATCAGTTGCGCATACTGCCATCCTCTCTACTTATCTGTCTGTCAGTCAGTGCCACAAGGAGATGTCCGGGGAATGGACTGGCGGTCCATGATAATCAACTGTCGGTATTGCATTCCCGGATACATACATGCGGGCATTCCTGACCCGGACAGGTGTCAGTCTGTGAGAGGAAAAAAACAGAAAATGATGTGACAGAACCGAAAAAATGATGGTTAATCTTCTTCCCGGACCATTGCAATCGCTTTTTTCGGGCACTCTTCGGCGCATATGCCACAGCCCTTGCAGTAGTCCAGGTCGATTTCGAGGTCCACACTAATTGCTGCATCCGGACAGTAGAGACGGCAGAGACCACATTTATTGCATTTCTCCTCATCAATGACCGGCCGGAAGGTCCGCCAGGTACCGCTCTTTCCTGCCGCTCCTTCCGCCGGGCGGGAGATTGCCAGTTTTGCACTCATATCTTCAGCTCCTCATAGGCACGCAGTGCCGCTTCCACATTTCGTTCATCCCTGAACGTCTCTGCAATGACCTGCTTTGCAGACTCCTGTGATATTACCCCGAGTTTTGCGATGGCACCGATAAGGGGTGTGTTGAGAATGGGATTCCCGGCGAGCACCAGATCAAGGGAGAGGGATATGCTGGTAAGGTCAACCGGGTAGGTCCGGTGCCCTTCCACACATGTCCCTTTCTGGCTGTTCACGAACACTTCCCCATCTGGTTTCAGGCCTTTCAGGACATCCACAAGTTCCATGATGGATTCATCGAGGACGATGACAAGGTCCGGATTTCTGATCTGGGAATAGACCCGGATCGGTCTATCATCAATGCGAATGAAGGAGACCACCGGGGCGCCCCGGCGCTCGGCACCGTAGAGCGGTGTTGCCGTGGCATACTTCCCGTCCAGGAATGCTGCGTATGCAATCAGTTTTGCTGCGGTTACCCCGCCCTGTCCTCCGCGTGAGTGAAGGCGTATTTCAAACATTAGTCATCCACCCCGAACCAGTGTTCTGTGCCCGGACGTTGTATCCGGACAAATTCTGCAATATCATCATAGGTCACTTCCTGCCCTCCGAGCCCTGCGATCACACTGAACGGTTTGCAACCGCATTTGGCCTGCAGTTCGTTTGCAACCACACCGCCAAATCCGAATGAGTAGTCACGGTCAATGACGACCACGTCTTTCCCGTCAAGGTCAGGGGTGATGAACGGGCGGAACCAGCGCATACGAATTGCGCCTGCGCGGATGCCCTCTTCGCGGAGAATATCAACGGCAACTTCCATCTCTTTTCCGAATGTGCCCATCGCAATGATGACCACGTCTGCATCCTCCATACGGTACTCATCATACAGGTGATACTCACGTCCGAAGCGGCGTGCAAAGTCAGCTTCGGTCTCCTCAATAACGGGGATGGACGCCTGCATGCCGCGCTCAATGTCACGACGGAATTTGAAGTGTGTGTCCCCGGGCGTCAGTGTGCCGTATCCGCCGGGGTTATTAATGTCAATTGCGTGAGGGGTTGCAATCGGTGGTATGAAGTCATCCGGTTCAACGGTCTCAAATGTCTGGGTGATATGCGTCAGGAGGAACCCGTCAAGGTTGATCATGACCGGGAGCAGGACATCGGTGTGTTCTGCAATCCTGAATGCCATCAGGGTGACGTCATATGCCTCCTGTACACTGGAGACATAGACCTGCAGCCATCCGGTATCCCGCATGGATATTGAGTCTGTGTGTTCTGCACCGATGTTCCATCCGGGGCCGATTGAACGATTTGCATTCGCCATCACAATCGGAAGGCGTGCGCCTGCTGACATATGCAACATCTCACACATGTAGACAAGCCCATGTGAACTGGTGGCAGTGAATGTCCGCACACCGGTTGCCGCAGCACCGATACAGGCCGCCATGGATGAATGTTCAGACTCAACCGGGATGTAACGTGCATCGAGTGAGCCGTCTGTCACATAGTTTGCAAGCTCTTCCACTATTTCTGTTTGCGGGGTAATGGGGTAGGCTGCAACAACGACAGGTTTTGCGTCCCTGACTGCCATTGCCACCGCTTTGTTGCCTGTTCCAAATGTTAGCATATTCCATCAACCTCCCGCTGAAGACGGGCAATATTCTCTTCAACGGTCTTTTTGATCTCTGCTGTTTGTTCCGCCGTGATCTTCCGGAACCGTCCCTGCACGGAGAGATAATCCTCTACCGGGATGCGCTTCTTCATCGCTGCCTTTGAGGCACCGGTGATGGTGAGTTTTCCGTTCTCGCGCTCATACAGCACCCAGAGGCCTGCCTTCACGGCAAGTTTTCCCATCTCAACGGTTTTCTCTGACGGGAAGCGCCATCCGGGTGGGCATGGAGCGAGAACGTGCATAAACTTTGGGCCCGGAATGGTGAGTGCCTTTTCCACCTTATTGTAGAGGTCCTGTGGATAGGCGGCACAGGCGGTTGCCTGATACACCGGATTGTGTGCTGCCACAATCGCGTCCAGATCTTTTTTGTGGTCTTTTTTGCCCCCCGGTGTGGTGGTGGTCATTGCACCAAGCGGTGTTGCACCGGACCGTTGCATGCCGGTATTTGAGTATGCCTCATTATCATAACAGATATAGAGGAAATCAGTCCCGCGCTCAAGCGCACCGGAAAGTGCCTGTATGCCAATATCAATCGTGCCGCCGTCACCGGCGTAGCAGATTACGTTTGTCTTTTTTCCTTCTGCACGGAATGCCTCACTCATTCCTGATGCAACAGCGGCAGCAGAAGCAAATGCGACATTGTAGACAGGCAAATTCATTGCGGTTGTGGGGTAGACTCCCTGTATCACGCTAGTGCAGCATGCCGGGATCACAAGCACCGTATCCGTTCCTGCAGCTTTTGTCACATAGCGCAGAATGAGGGATGACGGGCACCCTGCACACGCAGATGTTGTTTTGAGTAAAAACTCTTCATCAGGTATGGCCATGGTATCCAGTCTCTCTTTAGGATATTTAACATGAATAATAATGAAGTATTGGTTTGGTCCTGCAGGCAAGATCGATCTCATCCCGTGCATCAGTCTTCAGCAGGGTGCGTAAAATCAATAACTTCGTCAGTGAAGGTGGAAAGATGTGTCATCAACATTGGGTTGAGGCCGTTTTCAACGGCAACAAAAAATCCTGGCATACCAAGAATTGCCAGTTTACTTGTCATAAAATGGGAAAATTTAGAGATGTTCCCGGATGACAGGTAGATAAGCATTGTACTGATGCTGTCTAAGATGACGCAGGTCTTCGTGCCCACAAATTCTTTCAGCATCTCACTGATTGCCACACTGAGGTTTGTGAGGTTGCGGGGATTATTGATGAAGACCGCACGGTCAATGTCCTCAGGCAGGGTGCCAAGCGCATATTTTGAGACTGCATCAATGAAGATTATAGTCTCGAGGTCAATGTTGTTCTTCAGATACGTCCGTTTCAGGATGGGTGACGGTTGATTGAAGGTAATCATGATTATACGGTATTGCAGATTCTGAACCTCCCGTACAAGGCGGATATTATTCTCCTTTAGCGTGGATGCCGACGAAAGGACCAGAAATGAATTCCCATCGTCCAGTTTTTCCGCAGTAATCCTGTTCATTCCTGAATCATGTTCCTGTATGCCACCGGGATTTCTCTCTTCCCGGCGATGATTGCATCATTGAGTTCCCTGAGGTTTTTCCAGATGGTGTTGCCGTGAATCCCCGTCATGGTGCATCTCCCTCTGATTCTGCGATTTTGGTGAGGATTTTTCCGAAAGATGAAAAATCGAGAAGCATCATGATGTAACCGTCCACATCTATTTCACTGACCATAAAACGTGTATTTATGATGATGACGAGTATTTGATCCTCGATTGAAGCTTTTATGAATAGAGACGGGACTGTTCCCTTATCATATCGGGGTGGTGTATACGTGATGCGTTCGTGAAGAATATTACCAATAGATCCCATCACACCATTGATGCAGATGTTGCCTACTTCTTTCAGCGTCTCTTCCGTCATCACATCCCGTTCCGGTTTTTCGAATTCTTCTCCTGTGATGGCATACACAAGGGCGGCGGCTCCTGCTGTATTAAAGACCAATGCTGTTGATCCGGTTATATATCCGTTATAATCAATCCTCACTACCGACGAAGGAGTCCCGTTAAGTGATGCTACATGACAACTGAGTTCTTCCATGCGTATCAATTCAACCACCGGCACTTCAAGAATCACCCTGGCACGGGTCAGTTTATTTAGCATCCCTGCTGCTCTGCCGATGCCGATATTGATGAGTTCTCTGAGGGTATCCATGCTGGATTCAGGGATGTCTTCCATCATGTATCAGCCCTGAGTGCCCAGATATTCTCTAATGACTGCATCCGCTTCATCGTGGTCAACCGGTTTGTTCAGAAATGCCCGTGCCCCCGGTTTCAGGCAATCATCACGTGTTATGTCCTGTATGTCTGCTGTGATGACAATTATTGGAACGTCAAGTCCCTGTTCTCCGGCATCCTTCAGGACTGAAAAGCCGTCGTAATCCGGCATCAGGAGATCCAGGAAGATGAGATCTGGTTTGTTTATTTTGGCGATTTCAAGACATTCCTGTCCATTTGTCGCTTCTAACGGGGTATGGCCGTTTTTTTTCACAATTGATGTCAGAATCCGTCTCTGAAAAAGTGAATCATCGCATACAAGAATCATACCCATTTTTATCTCCCCGTGATAGTTTCTCTGATAAATTTATTATGGAAATAGATAAATATACGGTTGTCCTCCTTAAATCGGCACAGACTCTGTATTTTATAGATCTTAGATTCCTCGAATAATATTAGGTGTTTTATGACAATGAGCCTGGACTCTGATGATATGACCAAACCGGATTCTTCTGAAGAAGCTGCCCGCAGAAAGGCCAATGCTTCTGTCGTGCTAAATCAATTGCGGGGAATATGAAACGTGAGGATACCCCAGGGTGAGCCCGTTGATTTTGCCGGAATTCCGGTGTCAGGTTTCGGGGACATAGTCATTGTCAGCATCAGCGGGGGTTTGGGTACAGAAATCGGGGTGGGGTGACAAAATAACTATTTCATCGCCCAAACGGATGGTAATACGGATATTTGGTATCACCCTCTTTGACAGTGATTATCAAATCGTTGCAACGTTCCGTGGCTATGTTCCTGTAACCAGTCAGAATGATTTTGCCGTCGCAGTAATGACAACCCGACCGGTGCCGGAATGGGCCATTGGCGTTATCATGCCGGATGGAGTCGATGTCAATCCCATTAGTGGTGATGATTTTTGAGTCCCGGGATTTCCAATCCTGCTCTTTTTCAGGAATTAATATATACCGTGAATACGGTGTTTCATATGCAAGATAAATAGGGGTGAAATAAGAAAATGGCTGAAGAACAGGAGAATAATGTGCCCTCACTGTCCGAAACACCGGGTGAGGCAGCACCACGGGAAGAATCACTACAGAAGGAGACGCCTGCTGCTCCTCCCCCCGATGCTGTCATAATCTCTGAAGAAGAGCGGCAGAAGATCATCGAGGAAGAACGCAGGCGGGTAAAAGAAGAGCAGAAACTGCAGGAAGAGGCAGTTAAAACCTATAAAAAGGAGCATAAAAATGACCGCAAAAAAGGATTTGGATTATTTAAAGGTCTGCTTCTTCTGATTGTTCTCATTGTTGCGGCAGCGGCTGTGGGGTATCTAACCTTCGATGCCTACGGGAATCAGAGTTCCTGGGGAAACAGTTATCCGTATGTGGCCACCTATGACGTTCTTTTGCCGGACAGTTCTGAAGTATTCTTCGGGAATGTGCAGGTCCTTAGTGTCAGTTCAGGCAATGATGTGACGCTGAAAATAGGAAATGAACGTCAGATACTTTCCATCGGGACGCCGGTGGAGTTTCAGCCCGCCCATATGACCGTGAAGATGTATGGTCTCACCCTGCGGGAGAATGATTACCACCTGACGATTACCTATCGGGGTCTGGTGCAGAACCGACTGGATTTCCTGATCTCTGCCCGCACCTCTGAACCTCCGATGTCATCCTGGATGACCGGGCTTATTGTGCCGTCAAAGGCAACAGTGCGACCGGTTTAATCCAGTAAATCATTCACTTTTTTCATTGTTTCAAAGAATCGCACCCGTTCTCCGGATGCATCCTTCATTCTTCTGCCACTATGTAGCGGGGTGAATGTGATGCCACAGTCGATATCCCAGAGGATAAGTCCTTCCGGCGGTGCAGGGAGAAGATGTCGCATGCCGGGCGCTGCGGTGAGCAGTGCCATCAGTTCGTCTGTGTCAAGTTCATTTTTCCCCACAGATATCAGGGATGTTACGATGCAGCGCACCATATTCCAGAGATATCCTGTGGCCGTGATTTCATATACATAAAATTCGTTTTCAGTAAAGATATGAGATGAAAAAATGGTCTTTTCGGGATTTTTTCCCTTAAGACGGGAGAAATGGGTGAAATTATGGGTGCCTAAGAAAAGGGCTGCTGCCTCCTGCATGCGGGCAAGGTCTGCGGAACCGTCATCATAGAGATAATACCGGTAGGTACGTGTCTTTGCATGGTACCGCGGATGAAATGTATCATCTGTCTCTGCCCATCCGGTACACCAGCAGTCCCCTGGCAAAATACGGTTCAGACGTTCTATTGCACGGTTCGGGAGAGAGGTGGTAAAGGCACAGATCTGTCGGCGTGCATGGACACCGCGATCGGTTCTGCCGGAGAATGCAAATCCGGCTTCGCGCCAGTCGTCAAAGAGGGTCAACCTCTGGCAGGCACCGATGACCGCCCCTTCCACGGTTCGGCTGCCGGACTGCATCTGTGATCCATAAAAATCATCCCCGATGTAGGCAATCTGGAATGCCAGCCTCATCGGTGAATCCGCCGGGAAATTCTGCGTTTTGCACCACGCATGGACTGACGGGTATAGGTGCGCAGCGGTGTCATTCGTCCATGGATACTGCATCGCCCCTCACGGATGGCATCAAGAATAGCAGGTATTTCAGGCGCTGCGTCAATGAGTGTTATTCCATATCCCACGTACCGTGCATTATGGGCGTCACTTCCTGCTACACAGGGTTTCCCGGACTGTGCCGCCTTCCGGGCAGCCTTCCTGTTTGCAGCACCCGTGATATAACGGCTGTTAAAAGATTCGACTGCATCTGCCATTGCAATGGCGCTTTTCATTTTCAGGGCGGCGCCATGGCGCCATTTATGGTATGGATGTGGGATGATGCAGAGTGCTCCTGCTGCATGTGCCCGTTGTACGCTCTCAGCAAATCCCAGGCCTGCAGGGATTACTTCTGTGATGCCCAGGGCGATCAGGTGGCCGTCAGCGGTGGATATTTCGATTCCCGGGATAACCAGCACCGGGGAATCACATTTCATGGCATACACTGCGCCGTCAGTGGTGTCATGGTCAGTGATGGCGATGGCATCAAGGCCTCGCTCTTCCGCCCGTTTCAGGCATGCCTCTACACTACTTTCCCCATCATGGGAGTAATTAGTGTGGACATGCAGGTCGCATTGCAACATCAGATCGGTATCTTTTTTCATTTATGGCTAATTAAAGTGAATCGTGATACGTATGCGGGTACTGCTTCCAACAGGGACAATTGCTGAAAAAATCGTGCGCAAAGCAGCGGCAGGGTTTGATGCCGATGTTATTGTCACGGGTAAAATTGCTTCCTTCCTGACGCCGGAGAAGCTTTTTACGATAGCGCGGGGGGGTGACTATGATGTTGTCATCACATCCGGAATGTGCACTGCATCATTTGCCCCGGTTGAAGAGGCGCTCGGGATTCCGGTCTATCGTGGCCCCCGGCATGCAGCAGATCTCAGGATGATGTTGCGCATGCTGGGGACAATGGAGTTTTCCCGCACGGTGCCTGCCGATGAATTTCTCTCCCGTATGCGTGAAGAAGAGGCACGAAATCGCCTGAAGATGATGGAGGAAGGGGCGTCCTGTGCCTTTACGATCCGGGGATGCTGTATCGGCGGGACATCACGGATGAAGGTGCTTGCTGAAATCATGGATGCCCACCGCCTGCCTGATGTCCGTGCCACGGCAGAACGGTTTCTGGCAGCAGGTGCGGATATCATTGATCTCGGCTTTGGATTTGATGCGACTGCAGAAGATGTCAAAAGGGTCTTTACAGCACTAAGGAGCCTCCCTGTGCTGCTTGCCGCCGATACGCAGAACCCGGAACTCATTCGTGCCGCCCTTCCTGATGCAGATATCATCCTCTCCCTGCAGGAAGAGAATATCCCTCTCGTGGGGGCGGCCGTGGCTGCTGCCGGTGCAGCAGCGGTGGTGGTTCCCGGTGATGCCTCTCTTGGAAAGAATATCCGTGCGGTAGAAGCGGCGGGCATCTCCCGGATTATTGCAGACCCCCTGCTCCAGCCCGCAGGCAGCGGTCTGGTATCGTCCCTCTCAGCCTTTGAGGATGTGGGCTATCCGCTATTTTTTGGGGCGGGAAATGTCACTGAACTCATTGATGCCGACTCAGTGGGGGTGAATGCCCTGCTCGCTGCAATGGCGCATGAGTGTCACGCTGCTGTAATCTTCACCAGCGAACATTCCGATAAAACACAGGGCAGTGTGCGGGAGATGCGGCGTGCATCAGAGATGATGGCACTCACGGGTGACCGGCCGTATCCGAAGGATCTGGGTCTCTCCCTTTTTTGCATAAAAGAAAAACGGCGCCGGCATGAACCGGCGATTCCACGGGAAGTGACGCGTGATGTAACGCCTGTTCCTGAAGAACTGGTATTTGATCCCTGCGGCAACCTGAGAATCGGCATTGAGGACGGATGGATTCTTGCAGAACACCAGGGGATGGCCTTCCGGGGAAAAACGTGGGATGAGGTATTTCATGCAATCCTTGCAGATGACAGGGTCTCCCTCATGGATCATGCGGCCTATCTGGGAAAGGAGCTCT